>JBDRUF010000033.1 GCA_039801245.1 candidate division WOR-3 bacterium | reverse complement strand
CGTTGTCACCTGTTTCTATTGAGTCATTGCTTGGCGCCCAGGCAGAGCCGGTCCACTTCAGGACCTGACCTGAACCTGCACCCATCTGGTTCAAATCTGCCGCCACAATCGTGCCATCAGCAATCTTGGCTGAGGTAACCGCACCATCCTTGATTTTGGCAGTTATAATGGTGGTATCTCTGATGTCGGCAGAAGTAACCGTGCCATCCTGAATCTTGTCGCCTGTTACCGCATTAGCAGCAAGGTCAGCATTGGCAACCTGCCCATCCTGTATCTTTGCCGAGGTTACCGCACCCGTGGCAATTGTCGGGTTGGGATAGGTGCCGGTCAGGTCGCCACCAGCAGGACCTGAGGGCGGACCACCAAAACTGTCATTTCCCGGTGCCCACTGGGTGCCGTTCCATTTGATAACCTGATTCAGGGTGGCACCGGACTGGTTTATCTTCGGCATTGTCACCTCACCATTGCCAATCTTGGCGCTGGTGATGGCATTGCTGGCAATGTCAGCGGTTCCAACCGCACCGTCGGTTATCATTGCGCTGGTGATGGAGTTTGCCTGACCCTCATCAACAAACTTGTTGCTCAAGGCAATGGTGTCCTTGCCCTGCAGTTTGTGGGCGTTGGCTGCTACCCTTGCGCTGTCAACAGCAGGTGCGGCTTTTGCATAGTCGGCGGTGTCGGAATAAGGTGCCTTGAAGTTGGCAGCAACATCGGCTCGCACAATCGTGCCATCAACAATCATTGCGCTGGTAACAGAGTTTGTTTGCCCTTCATTCACATATCTTGAGTCCAGACCGGAAAGGTTAAGACCTCCTACCCTCTCTGCCCCACCAGCGCTGTCAACATAGGGATGGGTGTGAACCGCACGGGAAAAGTAGGTGGTGTCCCTGCCCTGCAAGAGGTCGGAGTTTGCCGCACGCTCAGTAAGAAAGGCATAGGCAGAGGAGACAATCCTTAACCTTGGGGTCAATTCTGAACCTGTGCCAACCTGCAAACTGAGATACAGGTTGCCGGCATCAGGAACAGAACCTATTGGATTGACCGCACCAAGAAGGGCAGAGAAAAGCCCGTTTCTCACTGAGATTGTCTGCTCTTCGGTCCAGAATGGACTGCCACCGGTCTCCTCGGTGTAGAGCCTGAAGGTCAACTGGTAGTTGCCGTCAGGAACCGGGTTGCCTAAAGAGTCGGTGAGTTTTCCCTGATAGGAGAGCATCCGCGGAATGGTGATGGCAAAGGAAGAGAAGGAAGCGGGTGAGGTTGAGGGTGCTGCGGTAACACCCTGAGAAGGTAAAATAGCCGCATCATCTGCTGCCCAGAGCCAAAGGCTCAAAGCAGCCAAGAGCGCTAAAACAATCCGCTTCATTTAAGCCTCCTTTTTGTTTGGCATTTGGTTTTAACTAATAACAGTCGCTGCCTGAGTCAGTGGCACTTAGGCAGCAAGAAATAATAAAACAAAGGAGCCTTCTGTCAACTTCTGTAAAGAGGCGCAAAAGAGACTGCTCCCCCTCATTAAGAGCCAGAATCTTGGGAAAATTAACGGGCAGGTTCTTAGACTTTGGCGCTCCGTTTTGCTAAATCACATACTGGCAAAAGGTTAGTGAGTTTTTAGTTTTTGATTTATGGTTTTCAGGGCAGGTCCTCCCCACTACCCCGGTTATAACCACAATTTTTCTTTTTCCAGCCCCAACTTTTCCTTGATTTAATTTTAACACCTGTTTTTGTTCTTTGTTCCTAAAAGAGTTTCTAAACACGGACTTGACTCCGTTTTCCAATCTCGCTGAACTTTTCGCTTGGGTCTAAATTTGATCAATTTCCACGAGTCCTCTTGATTTCCTGGGCCACAGATTGTCGGGGCAACCGGTTATCAGTATAAATGGGATGCCAATTCGCCCCTTAAACTTTACCTTCCGAACCACGCCGATTAAAATCATCCTGTTGACACAATCAGGAGTGTCATTAAAATTTTAATTACGGAGACGAGGATGAACGGCAAAAGAGTTTTCTGGGCAAAAATCAAGGCGTTACTTTTGAAAATCTACGGGCTTTTAATCCGGGTCCGGGTCGTTGGCTGGGAGCGGATTGCGCTGCCGATGCGCAGTGGGTTTATCGTTGCCGCCAACCATCTCACCGGCGCCGACTCCATCGTGATTCAGATTGCACTCAAAACCAGAATCTTCTTTCTTACCTGGGCACGGTGGTTTCATTCGCGCTTTGTCGGCTTCTGGATGAAGAACCTCTGCGATACGATGCCGGTTGTGAATGCTGTTTGTCCGGACAATGTTGCCACCCTGCGCAAAAGCATCGCCCTCTTAAAGCAGGGTGCCACTATCGGGGTTTATCCAGAAGGAGAGTTAAATCGGAGGGGCGGGATTGACCATATTCACAACGGCACCGCCTGGCTGGCTGTACGTGCCGGGGTGCCGGTCCTGCCGGTTTATGTCAGCGGATTGAAATTGGGGCCAAAGCCCTATTCCCGACCTTGGCTCAACGAAGCCTGGGAGGGGTTTTTTTCGGTTGTCGGCAATCTCCTTAATCGCAACATCGTGGTGGTGATTGGTGAGCCGGTTTTTCCGCCGCGCCAGCCACCTCGCTCAGGAAAGGAACTGAAACAGGAGATTGAGCGCATCAACCAGGAACTGGTGCACCAGTTTCAACTATTGCAATCCCCATCCCACCGGACACATTTTCCCTGCGCACATTGACCGCCCCCAAAATCGGTATAGAATCAATTTCAATGAAAACCCTCACTTTTCCGGCAAGCCCACTTGCGCCGGTTATCGCCGAAATCAAGGCGGGTAGGTTCCGCCCCGTTTACATTGTTTTAAGCCCTGACCCCACGGCGGCTGATGGTTTAATTGCGCTCTTAAAGGAAAGACTACTTGTGAGTGGACTGGAGGCTTTTGACTCTGAAACGGTGCAGGGTGGTGATATTGGCAAATCAGAAGGTCTTTCAGTAGAGATACTCCTCCAGCGGACAAAGCAGCCACCGGTTGCCGCCAAGCGCCGGCTTATCATCATCCGTCACCTTGAAAGGCTTGATAAAGAAACACTGACAAATTTGGGCACCGGTCTGCAAAATGTGCCCGATTCTACTACGGTGGTGGCGCTCTGCGACTATGACCGGGATTTGAAAAAGGTGCTTGAGCGCTGCGGTTTGAAGAAATATCTGATTTCCCTGCCGGGCTTCAAGGAGGATGATTTGCGCGCCCAGGTGCGAGCGTGGGCAGAAAAGTCGGGTTTGGAGATGACACCGGAGGCGATTGAGATGCTAATTGAGATTGCGGGAGAGGATGGCGCCATTCTCAAAGGCGAGATTGGAAAACTTGCCACCGCATTTGAGCCCGGTTCAAGGGTATCAATCGCTGCTGTGAAGGAATACACCAGTTCCACCCGGGTTTTTGAACTGCGTGACTATGTCTGGCATTGCCTTGACCGGAACGCGAAAAAGGCGCTCACCCTCCTGCACAAACTGGAGGAGGCGGGCGAAGAACCGATCAGGATAATCGCCTGGCTTACCAACGCCCTCCTTGATGTCCTTGCCGTAAAAAAAGGGGTTAGGTCAACCGATTCGCTCTGGCGCGTGTCAAAAGAGGCACCCAGGCGCTGGAGTGAAGAAAGCCTGAACAAGGCTTTGCACAAACTTTACAGGATAAATGTTGACATCCTTAAGGGTTATCCTGAGCCCTTTGCGCTCTTGGATATCTGGACATTTGCAACAGGAGTAAAGGAGTAAGATATGAACGAATATCCGATCAAGGAAATTGAATCGCGCTGGCAACGTTTCTGGGAGGAAAAGGGCATTTTCCGCACCAATCCTGATCCGAAGAAAAAGTACTATGTCTTGGTGATGTTCATCTACCCTTCTGGTGATATGCATATGGGACATGCCCGCAACTACTGCATCGGGGACTGCATCTGCCGGTTGCGGAAACTCCAGGGGTATGATGTGCTTCACCCCTTTGGCTGGGATGCCTTTGGTCTGCCTGCAGAGAATGCGGCAATTGAGCATAACATCCCGCCCTGGGTTTGGACATTTGACTCGATCAACCTCTGCAAGAGAAACCTGAAACTATTAGGCATTGCCTATGACTGGGACCGTGAGGTGACCACCTGCCTCCCGGAATACTATCGCTGGAACCAGTGGCTGTTTTTAAGGTTTTATGAACGGGGGCTTGCCTATCGCAAGGAGGCTTATGTTAACTGGTGCCCGCGGTGCCAGACGGTCTTGGCAAACGAGCAGGTCGTTGACGGCAAATGCTACCGTTCCAGCTGTGCCACACCGATTGAGAAGAAGAAGTTGACCCAGTGGTTTTTCAAGATTACCGATTACGCCCAGGAGCTCTTGGAAGGAATTGACGAACTTCAAGGCTGGCCCGAAAGCGTGCGGCAGATGCAGCGCAACTGGATTGGCAAATCTGTTGGCGTTGAGGTTGATTTTGAACTGGATGACGGGACAAAGCTACCGGTGTTTACCACCAGACCGGACACCCTCTATGGTGTCACATTTTTGGCACTGGCACCGGATGCACCCCTTGCCGAAACGATTGTGCTTGGTACCCCGCAGGAACAGGCGGTAAAGGAGTTCTGCCAGCGGGTACTATTACAACCTGAGATTGAACGGACCGCCACTGATAAGGAAAAGGAAGGGGTTTTTACCGGCAGGTTCGCGTTTAACCCGCTGACCAAGGAAAGGGTGCCCATCTATATTGCCGACTTTGTCCTTGCCAGTTATGGCACCGGAATGGTGATGGCGGTTCCAGCTCATGACCAGAGGGATTTTGAGTTTGCCCGGAAGTACTCTTTGCCAATAAAGGTGGTAATCCAGCCAAAAGGAAAAAATCTGATTCCCGAGGAGATGCTTGAGGCTTATACTGAACCTGGGATAATGGTTAATTCTGGACCTTTTGATGGGTTGTGGTCAGAAGATGGGATTAACAGAGTAATAGAACACCTGGAGAAATCCGGTCTGGGCAGGCGCAAGACCCTTTACCGTCTTAAGGACTGGCTCATCTCGCGGCAGCGTTACTGGGGCACACCCATTCCCATGATTCACTGCGAAAGGTGCGGGATTGTGCCCGTTCCGGACAAAGACCTGCCCGTGCTCCTGCCGCCACAGGTTAAGGATTACAAACCCAAGGGCAAGTCGGTTCTTGCCGGGGTTGAGGAGTTTATCAATACCACCTGCCCGAAATGCTCTGGTCCGGCAAAAAGGGACCCGGATACGATGGACACCTTTGTTGACTCCTCCTGGTATCACCTGCGTTACACCGACCCGCACAACCAGGAGCTGCCGTTCAGCCGGGAAAATGCGGATAAATGGTTGCCGATTGATGAGTATATCGGTGGGATTGAGCATGCCTGTGGTCATCTCATCTTCTTCCGTTTCTTTACCCGCGTTCTTTTTGATATGGGAATGGTTTCGGTTAAGGAGCCCTGCAAGGTACTTCATACCCAGGGGATGGTTTCGCTTGATGGCAAGACGATGTCATCATCAAAGAAGCACGGGGTCTGGGTTGGACCTTTTGTTGAGGAGCATGGTGCTGATTGTGCGCGCCTTGCGGTCCTTTTTGCCGCACCACCGGAAAAGCCCCTCGAATGGAGTGACGACCTTGTTGTTGGGGTCAAGCGGTTTCTTGCCCGTATCTGGCGCCTTTATCAGGACTGTTTAAAAACCGGCAGCATCAAGCCTAACTTCATACCGGCGCAGTTGCAAACAGAGAGGTTTAGTCCAAGTGAAAGGGAACTCTATATCTATCTGAACCAGACCCATCAGAAGGTCATCAAGGACTCAGAAAACTTCCAGTTCAACACCGCGATCAGCGCATTGATGGAGTTTCTCAACCGCCTTTATCTTTTTACCGAGCGGAAATCACCGGTTTTCGGTTTTGCCCTGAGCCGTTTCTTGCTCTTGCTATCACCCTTTGCCCCGCATCTTGCCGAGGAGTTGTGGCACCAGCTTTATCCTGATAGAGGCTCAATCTTTTCTGAAAGGCTTCCGGATTACGATGAGCGATTTCTCGTATTTGATACGATGGAAATCCCGGTGCAGATTAACGGCAAACTCCGTTCAAGGGTTGTGGTCAGCCGCTCAAGTAGCGAAAGCGAAGTGAAGGAGGCGGCGCTCAGGGATGAAACCGTTGCCGCATATATTCAGGGGAGAAAAATCAGCCGGGTGATATATGTTCCGAACCGGCTGATTAATATCGTCTTGCAATAGGAGGTTAAAATGAAAGCAATGTTCTGGTTTCTTTTGTTTATCCTTGCCATCCTTTTCGGGTATCTAATCTTCAACTTTGTTTATCACCGCTCCCAGCAGGCAGGGCTGGTGGTGTTTGAGGTGGGTGCGGACACAATCAAGGCCTATGAAGAGCGGATCGCCGAACTGGAAAATACCGCTAAAAGAATCCGCAGCCGGATAACCCTCGCACCGATTAATGAGCGCATGCGCCTGGAGCGCAGAGTCGCTGTCCTCGAGGAGGAGATCAGAGACTTAAAGGTTGCGGTTGAGCAGTGGCGGCAGGCAAGGACAGCGAAATCAGCATCAGATATCTACCGGCAGTGCATTCTTTTGTATGGTAAGGCATCAGGGGTTTGCGAACTCCTTGCAGAGGACACCCTGACTTTGCCACGACCCCAGGAGTAAAAAACCGGTTTGGACAGGGTTTTAATCCTTGACTTTGGCTCCCAGTACACTCAGTTAATCTGCCGCCGGATAAGGGAACTTAATGTCTATGCCGAGATTGTACCTTATAATATCAGCGCTGAGGAGGTTCTGGAAAGGCAGGCAAAAGGTCTAATCCTTTCTGGCGGACCTTCTTCGGTATTTTTAAAGAGGGCGCCCAGACCTGATGTTGCCCTTTTCAATCTTGGCATCCCGATTCTTGGCATCTGCTATGGTATGCAATTGACCGCGCAGATGCTCGGCGGCAAGGTAGCGCCGGAAGGTGCGCGTGAGTACGGGCATGCCCGGTTCAATAAGATAAAACCAAGCCCTCTTTTCGCCAATCTGCCACCGGTATTTTCTGTCTGGATGAGCCATGGTGATTCGGTTACGCGCCTGCCCAAGGGGTTTGTCAAATCAGGGATGACCAGCCACTTGGCGATTGCGGCAATGGCAGATGAAACCCGGCGCATCTATGGGGTTCAGTTTCACCCTGAGGTTCATCACACACCCTTAGGCAAGAAAATCCTTGCCAATTTCATTTTCCGCATCTGCCGTTGCCAGCCGGGCTGGACAATGAAGAGATTCATTGAGGAGAAGTCGCAGGAGATAAAGGCGCAGGTTGGTAAAGAGAAGGTTCTCTGCGCGGTTTCGGGCGGGGTTGATTCTACGGTTATGGCAAGTTTGCTCTATCGGGTGCTGGGCAGGCAACTGGTGGCGGTATTTGTTGACAACGGGCTTTTGCGCCTGAATGAGGCACAGGATGTTTTAAAGATGCTCAAGCCCATCCTGCCGGTCAAGTTCATTCCCGCGCAAGAGAGGTTTCTTGCAAAACTTGAGGGTGTTTCTCAACCGGAGAGAAAGCGGCGCATCATCGGTCTTGAGTTTATCCGGGTTTTTGAGGATGTGGCAAAGAGGTTCGGACCGATTCGGTTTCTTGCCCAGGGCACCCTTTATCCTGACCTGATTGAGTCCCGTTCCGCCTTTGGCGGACCATCAGCAACTATTAAGACCCATCACAATGTTGGCGGCTTGCCAAAGGATTTGCGCTTTGAGCTGATTGAGCCGTTAAAGGAGCTTTTCAAGGATGAGGTGCGGATTTTGGGTCGGGCTTTAAGGGTTCCGAAAGGGATTCTTCAGCGCCACCCCTTTCCCGGACCTGGTCTGGCGGTGAGGATAATCGGACCGGTTACACCGGAAAGGCTCAACCTCTTAAGGCAGGCTGACAATATCTTTATCTCGGAGTTGCGCAGGGCCGGGCTTTATAACAGGGTGTGGCAGGCGCTCGCAGTTCTTTTGCCGGTGCGCTCGGTTGGGGTGATGGGTGACAGCCGCACCTATGAAAATGTTGTTGCCCTGCGGGCGGTGACATCAACCGATGCGATGACCGCAGACTGGGCAAGACTGCCTGATGACTTGCTTGCCCGGGTTGCCAGCCGCATCACCAACGAGGTCAGGGGCATCAACCGGGTTGTCTACGACATCTCCTCAAAGCCGCCGGCAACGATTGAGTGGGAGTAAAAACCACAAACTATTCTGATGGCAGGGCGTTGATTGAGTCAATGTACGCCTGGGTCAAACCGGTGGAATCGGTTATCATCCAGACCGCACGCTGAATCATTCCCAAATCGTCGGCAATCCTTTTGTTGCGCAGAAGTTCTGCCAGCTGGCGCAACTCGGGGTTGTCGGTTAATGGTCCTAAAGAAAAGCTGTCCTGTTCTGCCGGAATCAGGCGGCGCCGGTTGCAGCAGAAGACGCCCAGGACCAGACTGGTATTGCTCGTTCCTACCGCAATCTGATGCGCCTTGAGCATCACCATATGCTGGGTTGAACTTTTCTTTGATGTGAAAAGAAGCCCTGCGGGCAGGGTGTCATAGGCATAGGCAGCGCCGCTTGATTTGGCAACCATCTCAAGGCTATAAAGCCCGTTCGGGCTGAAATGGCGCCGGTCACCGGCAATACTGATAAGGCTGATTCCTGGATTCAGGCTGAAGGGTGAGCCGGTCGGCTCAAAGTCCTGGGGCGGAAACAGGTTTTCACAGGCGGCAAGGACAAGAATAAGGACCAGAACCAGCCGCTTCATGGCAGGTTTTTCAGCGCCTCCCTGGTTTCATCGGTCAAGCCATCACCATCGGTAATCTCAAAGAGCGCCTCCTGTGCCAGTTCCACCGCATCCTCATTGTCAAGGTGCTTATCCCGCAAAAGGTTAAAAAGTTCATTCAGCTCCCTTTCCCAGACCTGAATGTCAATCTCGTAAAATGACTCATCATCCGGCTCGTCTAAGTCCTCATTGGCACAATATGTCGGCAAGAGGATGAGCGTATCCTGGTCTGGCGGCACCGAGAATGAGAACTTCTGCAAGAGCATCATATACTGATAGTCGTGATTCAAGGGGCTGAAAACCAGCCCTTCGGGCATCGTTACCGCAATCCGCTTATTGGTATTGTTCAGAACGGTAAAGGCAAGGGGCAGAAATGATGTTGGAATCTCGTCATCATAACCTATGATTTGGCGCACCTCAAGACCTGCGGGCAGGTTATAGGGCTTGCCACCGATGGGCTCAAAATTGCCCCTTTCCCACTGCCTCTCCGGGATTTTATCGCACACATTCCCGAGGAGGAAAAGTCCGGCAAGGGTCAAAAGCAAGGTTTTGTAATTCATAGCAGTTAAGATTCTGCCCGAAATCATCAAACCTGTCAAACTCTGCTTTACCACACCGCTCTCACGACACCATTCCTGGAAAGGGTTAAAAAGGGGTTAACCACCGTAATGGTCGGGGGGACCTACCCTTTTCCAAGAGGATAAAACAGGAGCAAATTGCCAACCAGTTGATAAACTTTGGCTTATAAGAAAATTTTTCTAAAAGGGCAAAACTATGCGTTAATCTCAGCCCATTTTCTGGCTCTTAATGGAGGGGCATCTCCAAATTGGGCAATTGGGGATGAGGAATGGCTATTCCGGCTCTATGCCCTTGAGAAGGGAAAGCGCCTCACCGGCAAGGTAAAATGAGCCGGCAATCACAATGGGCATCCTGCCAAAGGAAAGTTCCTGGGCACGGGTTAATGCGGTCTTCAGGTCAGGCGCGGTTTCTGCTGCCACCTTTAGGCGGGTGAGGATCCCCTTTAAGACCCTTGGTGTTAGCGCCCGGGGCGAATTCGGGGCGACCAAAACTGCGGTGTCAACATAAGGGGCAATCGGTTCAACCGTCCTTTTCACCAGTTTATTCCGCAATGAGCCGTAGATTAAAACCACCTTCTCCTTAAGATACTCTTTTAAAACCCCGGCGAGCGCCTGACCAGACTCCGGGTTGTGGCAGGAGTCAACAATTACCAATGGGCTCTCCTGAACAACCTCACACCTTCCCGGAATCACAAGATTTTTGATTCCGGCAACCGCCCGGGCAAAATCTATTCGCGGCTCCTGCCGGGCGAGGATGCCCAGGACGGTCAGGGCGGTCCGGCAGTTTTCAATCTGATGCCTCCCCAGGACTTTCAGTTCCACCCTGCCCGCACCCAATTCGGTGAAGGCGGAAAAGGCAATCCCCAATGGGGTGATGGTTTCGTCCCAGACCCTTGACCGGTTTTTCACCAGAACTGACTGCGCGCCTATCTCTGTCGCCTGCAGGAGGAGCTCATTCTCCGCCTCGGGCTCTTGCAAACCAATCACCACCGGTATTTCAGGGCGCATTATCCCCGCCTTTTCCCGGGCGATCTTTTTAAGGGTTGTGCCCAGGACTTGGAGATGGTCGTAGCCAATCCTGGTGATAACCGCAATTTTGGGCTCGCAGAGGTTGGTCGCATCCAGTCTGCCACCAAGACCAACCTCAATCACACTGAAGTCAACCTCCTCCCGGGCGAAAAAGTCAAATGCCATTGCGGTCAAGAGCTCAAAATAACTCACCCGCTGTTTTTTCACCAGCGGCTGAAACCTTGACATAAGCCGGGCAAAGCGCTCCCTTTTTATCCACTCGCCGTTGATCTGAATCCGCTCCCGCACCGAGATTAGATGGGGTGAGACAAAAAGACCGGTCTTCAACCCGCAGGCGCGCAAGCCCGCCGCCACCATATAGGCAACCGAACCCTTGCCCTTGGTGCCCGCAATTAAAATGCAGTTCTTTAACCTTTTTTGCGGATTTTCGGCAAGGAGCAGAAATCGCCTGATACCGTTAAGTTTAAACCTGCGGTCCTGCCTTTTCCTTTTCTCATAATTGACGAGGGAGTTTAAGAAATCAAGCGCCGTCTGATAGTTCATACTTCTGTTCTCAGTTCAATCCCCCTTCTGGAGTTGGTGCAGAACTCCAGAAGGCGATTTATCTCCTCCCTTCCCGGACCACCAGCCAAATCCTGTTCAATCCTTTTCAACGCCTGGGTTAGGGGCAAGCCCGAACGATACAGGATTCTGAAGGCATCCTTAAGTGCAAGAATCTTTTCGCTACTGAAACCCGCCCTTTCCAATCCCACGATGTTGAGTCCATACACCCGGCAGGGGTTGCCGGCAGCAAGGGAAAATGGCGGTATGTCCTTATTCACATAGGAATGGGCACCAATCATCGCCAATGTGCCAATCCGGCAGAACTGATGAACTCCAACTAAACCGCCCAGATTGGCACCATCTTCAACCTCGGTATGTCCTGCCAACTGAACGCCGTTGGTCAATGTTACCGAGTTACCAATTCGGCAGTTGTGTCCGATATGAACATAAGCCATTATGTAGTTGCCATCACCAATTACGGTCATTTCATTATGACCGGTCGCGCGGTGAACCGTGACAAACTCAAAAAATATATTATTGTTGCCGATTAAAACCCCGCTGCCTTCCCCCTGATACTTCTTATCTGCTGGTGGGGTACCGATAACCACCCCGGTGCCAATTCGGCAGTTGGCGCCTATCTGAACCCGACCCTCAATCCGGCAGAAGGGACCGACCTCGCACCCCTGACCTAAAATAACCTCTTTGCCAATGAGCGCGCTGGGATGGATTAACGCACCGCACCGGTCACTATTGCCGTGCACGCCAGTTCCTCACCGACAAAAACCCTGCCCGAGAATTTAAAAACCCCAGCCTTGGCAGAGAGGAGGGTTACTACGATGCGGAGCTGTTCTCCTGGTCTGACAATCCGGCGGAACCGCGCCTGTTCAATCCCGGCAAATAGCGGGGTCTTGCCCTTTTGGGTCTGGTCCGAAAACAATGCCAGGATTATGCCGCTCTGGGCAATCGCCTCAATCATCAACACACCGGGCAGAATCGGATTTCCGGGAAAATGACCAGGAAAGTAAAACTCCTCCGGCCTGACCGTCCGATAGGTCTCAATCTCATTCCCTTCTATCCTCTTAACCCCGTCAACAAAAAGAAAAGGCTCCCGATGCGGAAGGAAATTCTTTACATCAATATTCATACTCATCAAGCCCCCATTTCTTTTAACCTTCTTACCAAGATTAGATTCAAGCTGTGACTTGGGTTAAAGGCAAAGATTTCTCCCTGGAGCGGTCGCCCTAAAAGGGCCAGGTCCCCAAGTAAATCCAGGACCTTGTGCCGGCAGGGCTCATTATTGAACCGCAGTCTTTTAGGAAAAACCCAGCCCCGCACCCTTTTTAGGCCGAAACCGAGACGCTCTTTTAGATGACGGGGAGGTCTTCCAAATGTCCGGGCCGGTGCAATCTCCTCACAGAAAAATTTCCGCGTAATAAACCCTGAGAAGAACTGCCTCCCGAGATGAGGATAATCAATCAAACAGTGAATCCGCAGTTTTTCTCCTGGAACCAGGAGGATGAAACCCTTGCCATCCTTAACCCCTATCGGACTTCTCAGTTTCACCGTCTCTTGACTCTTGGTATTGACCAGACCTGCGCGCAGGAATGCCCGCACAAAAGGTTGGGCGCTCCCATCACCAAAAGGCAACATCCCACCCTCTATATCAACCATTAAATCAGAAATCCCGATTCCATAACAGGCAGCAAGAAAATGCTCAACCATCATCACCATCCCCTTGCCCGATTTCAGGCAGGTGCAATTTCCTATAACCTGGGCATTCTCAACCGCCGCCTTAATAGAGCGATTAAAAACAATGCCTGCACCTCCGTCTGCACCATTGACTTCCATTTTCGCCACTTTTCCATTCAACCCCCATCCCGAAATCTTTACCGGCTGCAAAAGCCTCATCTCCGTTACTTACCGAAATGCTGCCACAGCCTTGCCCAGAGTCTCATCGTCTCTCTTGCCGGGCGGGCGGGAATTCCGAAGTAGGTACTGTTTGGAGGAATTGAGCGCAAGACCGCCGATTTGGCGTAAACCACACTCTCCGCACCAATCTCAATATGGTCTTTAATACCCACCTGACCTAAAAGGACAACCCGGTCCCCAATCTTCGCGCTCCCCGCAATTCCGCACTGCGCAGTAATAATGCACCCCTCGCCAATAAAAACATTATGGGCGATATGGACCAACGCATCAATCTTCGTGCCCCTGCCAATCCTTGTTTGCCTTCCTGGTTTTGCCCGGGCAATATTTACCAATGGACCGATTTCCACATCATCCTCAATCACCACTATGCCGGTGTGCTCAACCCTTTTGTAGCCCCCTTCCCTTTTTTCATAACCAAACCCCTCCCATCCTATTACTGCCCCTGGTCCAATACGCACCCTGCGGCCGATAACCGTCCTGCCTAATAGGGTAACATTTGGGCCGATATAAGTTTCCTCGCCAATTTCCACCTCTCCGCCAACATAAACAAAAGGGCTCAAGGTGACCGAATTTGCTATCTTTGCCCCGTGTTCAATCCAGATTTTTCTGCCTTCGCAACTCACCCCTCACCTCCATTATTCTGAACGAAGTAGAGGAATCCCTTTTCCCTCACTCGGGACAAGCCTATCTCCCGAGTGCTGAGTATAAAACTTGCACCACCGCGCTAACCTTTTCGCGCAGAACCTGACCCCTTTCCGCTTCCCCTTCCTGTGATTTCAGCACGGTGCCAGTCCGGGCATCAAGGAGTGTTAAGGTAAACTGGATGCGCTCTTCTCTTTTTGCGCAATCCCCATATATCACATAGTCGGCATCAAGCGCCCGGGCAATATCAGCTCCTTCATTTTCTCCGATCTTTTGGTTGGCATACCCCCGGCTCTGGACAACCTCATCCACCTTTTTGTTAGGGATAACCTCAACCTGGGACTTGGAGCCAAGGAGTGCATTGATAATCTCCCGAATCTGGATTCCGACCCGCTGGCGCTGTGCCTCGTCATTTGCCTCAAAGAGCGGTGCGATTACGAACAAGAGCTTCGTGGTCACCGGCGTCGGCAAGGGCGCATACAACCTGTTCAACTCTTCTATTACCATTTCGGTTAAATCCAGTCCGATTTCGCTATACACAATCCCGGACTTGGTCGCATCAATCACCAACGAAAAACCCTCCTCCCGCGCCACCTTACTAACCGCCGAATCAATTTGTGCCACAATTGGAGCAATCAACTCGTTATTCTTCTGCTCAATCTTCCCCCCCTTACCGTAAACCTCATTAAGATAGCTATCATACCTTCGCCTTCTGCTTTCAATCTCAGCCAGTTTTGCCCGCTTCCCCTCTTCGGATAGAGCCAGCTCTTGGGATTCGTATTCCTCCTTTGCCCGCTCGTACTCCGCCTTCAGCGACTCCGCCTTTGCCTCGTATTTTTTTATCTCGGCATCCAGTTCCTTTTTCGCCTCGATCGCCGCTTGGTAACGGGCAATTATCCGTTCCGAATTGATGTAACCTACCTTATACTCCTTGGCAAAGCCCCCAAATATCAACATACCCAACAAGACCGCTGACCAGTGAAGAAACCTCATAAATCCTCCTTGACTTAACTACCTAACTGCCCTCCTGCCACCCTGGCATTTTCCCAATGAGTTTCTCCCCCTCCAACTGGATCTCCAGGGCAATCAATCTCCCTGGCTGATATTCCTTACCGCGCAAATCCAGGCAGGTGAGCCGCAGATAATTGTCGGTTAATCCTTTTCCCCGGGGTTCAAGAATCACACCCCGCACATCACCGCAAAACCGCCGGGCATAATCACGCCTCCTTTTTTCTGATAGGGACCGCAAAACCCGAACACGCTCTCCCTTCTTCTCCCTCGTGACCGGGTCACCCCATTGCGCCGCTTTTGTGCCAACCCGGACGGAATAAGGAAAGACATGAAGGTAATTCACCGCGGAGGACTCCAAATAGAGCCTGGTCCGTTCAAAGGAGTTGTCATCCTCACCCGGGAAGCCAACAATGACATCGGCACCGATACAGGCATCTGGTTTAATTTTAAGAATCTTGGCAAGGAGCCGGTCATAACTACTGACGGTATAAGGTCTGCCCATCAACTGGAGTATTCGGTCATCACCACTCTGTAACGGGATGTGAAAATGTGCGCACACCTTTGGTTCGGCAATCACCTCCAATAGGGGTTCATTAAACAAATCGGGTTCTAATGAACTCAGGCGAATACGGAAATCGCCCGGAGTTTTTAGAAGTGTCTCTAACAAACGAGCAAGGTCCAGCCCGTTACTTTCATATCTCCCCAAGTTAAGACCGGTGAGCACAATCTCCTGATAGCCCGCCTGCCTTAAGCATTGAAACCGCTCCTGCACCTGGAATAGTGGTAACGAAACCGGCTTACCCCTTAAATAAGAAACGAGACAGAAACTGCAATGCCGGTCGCAGCCGTCCTGAATTTTTAAGAGTGCCCGGCTCCGGGATGGTACCGGGGATTGTCCCCCAATGACATCCTGTTTCTCTTGATTGCTCCATATTTCGTCAACACCGGGAATCTGCCTTATCAAATCCGGTGCCCTCTCAGCAAGACAGCCCAATACCACTACCCGTGGTTTGGGTTGAAGCCGACAAACCCGACGGATGGTCGCCAGCGAATTTTCCTCAGCGAGTTGCGTAACCGCACAGGTGTTGATGTAAACCCGCCTGATGGTTGATGCATTTGCCTGAGGCAAGGGGTGACGAACTACCTTTAATCCCCGGGCTAACAGGTAACCAGCGAGACAGTCACTTTCAGCCTGATTCAGACGGCAGCCCACTGTGATTATCGCCGCGGTATCAAACCGCTTCTCAACACCGCTGTCCCGCATCGGTCACCGGTATCAGATGTCTTTGAAGTCTCGGAGATGGTCTTCAAGGGTGAATTTATCAGCAGGGCGCTCTTCAGGTAGCTCCTCCTCTCGCTCCTTTTGTACCTCCCCCTGCGCCGCCCGCTCACTCAGAGTGACTCGCCGGTTCTCGATGTCAACCTTAAGCACCTTGAGTTCCAGCTCCTCGCCAATCTGGTAGTTTTCCCTAAGCCTCTTGCCACCCTTCACCAGCTGACTTGCAGGCACAAACCCCTCGATTCCGTAGTTAAGTGCCACCACCAGACCGGGTTTGGGAATGTCAATAATCCGCGCCCGGATAACATCACCCGGCTTCAGCTCCTGGCTCAATTTGTAGAATGGGTCCTCCTGGGTCTGTTTGAGCCCTAACGAAATGCGCCGGTTCTCCTTGTCAATTTCTAAGATAATCGTTTCAACAACCTGTCCCTTTTTCAATTCATCCCGCGGATGCTTTACCCTTTTTGTCCAGGAGATGTCGGCGTTGTGGATAAGACCTTCAATCCCTTCCTCCAGTTCCACAAATGCACCGAACTCCTTTAATGACTTTATTCTGCCCGTGACCCGCTGCCCCACCTGGTAGCGCTCTTCAATCAGGGACCAGGGGTCGGGCATTGTCTGTTTGAGTCCTAACGAAATGCGCCGGTTCTCCTTGTCAATGTTTAAGACCACCGCCTCAACCTCCTGGTCAACAGCGAGAATCTGCGCCGGGTGATGAATCGATTTGGTCCAAGACATCTCGGAAATATGAATCAGACCCTCAATCCCTTTTTCCAGTTCCACAAATGCACCATACTCTGCGAGCGTCGTCACCCTTCCCTTCACCCGCGAGCCAATGGGATACTTCTCCTCCACCTTTTCCCAGGGGTGCGGCGTCAATTGTTTGAGCCCCACGGTAATCCTGCCGGTATTCGGGTCAAGAGAAAGCACCTTCACTTTCAGTTTCTCACCGGGTTGCACAATTTCACTCGGATGAACCACCTTTATCCATGCCAAGTCAGAAATGTGTAAAAGGGCGTCAATCCCGCCGATGTCGATAAAAGCCCCGAACTCGGTTATCGTCTTTACCGTCCCTTCAATCACATCACCCACCTGGAGCCGGCTCAATATCTCTCGGCGTAAAGCCTCCTGACGCTCCTCAAGTAGCGCCCGCCGTGAAACCACAATATTCCTCTTATGCCAGTTGACCGAAAGAATCTTCACCTCCAACTCCTTACCTACCATCTCATCAAGGTTGGGAATCGGTCTTAAATCCACCTGGGAACCTGGTAGAAACGCATCCAACCCTAAAATATCAACCGCCAGACCACCCTTAACCCTTCTTAGCACCTTTACCCTCACCGGTAGCGAACTCTCCGACTTCTCCTTAATCGTCTCCCAGGCAAGTTGAAAATCAGCCTTTCTCTTGGAAATAACTGGAAAACCGTCCTTATCCTCCAGCGCCTCAACACATACCTTCACCTTTGCGCCCTCAACCGCCTCATCTGGATTGCGGAACTCCTCAATAGGCAGAATCCCCTCAGCCTTCAACCCAATGTCAACCAACACCGCATTACTCAACCTCTTAACAATCGTCCCCGTGACAATCTCTCCTTCCTCAAAACTTGGAAAGGAGATGTCATATACTGAACCAGTCCCCATACCGGGTGAGACTGTGCTTTCATTATCTTCACTCATCACCTAACGACCTCCTTAAAACTCGGTCGTGCCACTTGACTACCCACAGGCACAACCGGCGTTGTTAAAATTCGGGCAATTTCCTCCACCACCTCTGCTGGAGTGGAAGCACCCGCTACAATCCCGATGCGCCTGAATTTCTGCCACATCTGGGGCTGCAGCTCCTTCGGCTCGGCGATATGCACCACCGGCCTCTTTTCCCCGCGCACAATCTGTGCTAGCCGCCTGGTGTTGGCGCTGTTCTTGCCACCGACAACAACCACCGCATCCACCTTTTTTGCGAGACGGGCGGTTGCCTCTTGCCGGGCGCTAACCTCAGCACAGATGGTGTTGAAAACCCGAAGTTCATTATAACCAAATTGAGAGAGCCTGGCAACAACTGCCTTAAACCCCTCATTATCCATCGTGGTCTGGGCAACAACACCGAGTTTCTTTTTTATGCTGCTCCCCAATTTACCCGCTCTTTCTTCTGAGGTGATGACTAAAGCCCCTTTACCCGCGGCGGCAAGAATTGCCTTAACTTCAGGATGGTCCTTTTCTCCTACTACCACAACCTGATAGCCGTCCTCCGCCAGACATCGGGCAACATTCTGGACCCGGCACACATAGGGACAGGTGGCATCAATCACCGGTATTCCCAGCATCTGACATTTGACCAATACCCTTTTCGGGCACCCATGCGCCCGAATCACCAAGACCCCATCTTTTGCCTCAGCAAGCCGGCGCACCGGTTTTATCCCTTTGGTAAAAAGTTGTTTTAACACCTGCGGGTTGTGAACCAGTTCACCGTATGTCCAAACCCTCCTATAACGCTTAAGACCGTTTTCTGCCAGCCTGATTGCCCTTTTTACCCCGAAGCAGAACCCGGTTGGTTGAGCGATGTAAACCTTGGGCATATAACTCAATCCGCAAGCGCCCGCACCCGCTCTTCAATCAGCGCGGTTAACTCCTGATAACCCTGGCGGTCTCTTGTGAAACCTTTAGGTAGCACCGCGTTCCCAAACCTTACCCTGATCTTGCCGCTGTGAGCAGGCTTTTTTCGGATTCCGAGCCGGACAAAGTCACGGTCAACCAGATAGGAAACAATTGAACTTTCCATTCCCGCAATATGGGTAGGTATAACCGGTACCTGATTGATTAGTGCCAGCATACCCACCCCGCGCTTGAAACTTGCCATCTCACCGGTTTTGCTCCTTGTCCCTTCAGGAAAGAGCACCAGTGTCTGGCGGTGTCTCAATACCCTTGAGCACAGCCTGACTGCCCGCAGGTCAATTTCGCCCCTCCCCACCGGCAGGGCATTCCACGCTCTAATCAGCCAGGCGAAAGGTCGGTAACGAAAAAGCTCCTCCTTGGCAAGGAAATAAATCTCCCTTGCCGCTGCCCAGCCCAAAATCAAGGGGTCAAAATTGGAGGTGTGATTTGCGGCAATTATCAATCCGCCCTGGCAACTACTGAGATTCCTTTTGCCTTCAACCCGGAGATTGAGGAGAATCTTTGCCAATGGATAGGTCAAAAGCCATGCCAGCCGCCAACGCAGTTTCACTGTAAAAGTGGCTTCGCCAGGGAGCAGACGACCCCGACCTGTTCCTCAATTGTTAAATGGGTGGTATCCACCAACACCGCATCCTTGACCCGATGCAGCGGGCTCAACCTCCGCCGGGAGTCAATAAAATCCCGCTTTGCGAGATTGCGCCTCACCTGCTCAATACTGGGGGGAGACCCTTGAGCCGCACCTGCCAGTTCCTTCTGGCGCCGCCTTGCCCGCTCCTCAAGCGCGCAGTCAAGAAAAACCTTGAGTTGGGCAAAAGGAAAAACCACACTGCCGATATCCCTGCCCTCGCAGACAACATTTTTACCCTTTGCCAGCCGGCGCTGCTCCTTTACCATCGCCGCCCGCACACAGCCAATTGCCGAAACCTCTGAAACCCGCTCACTCACCTCCGGCTTTCTTATCGCTTCGGTAACATCCTTGCCGTCAAGATAGACCCGCGTCCCCTTTTTTGTCCAGCGCAACTCTACCTTGGTCTTCTTCAATAGTCTCTCTAAGGCTTGCCGGTTGCAGATGTCAATTCCGCTCGTAATTATCTTCAATGTTACCGCCCGATACATCGCGCCGGTATCAAGATGGAATAACCCCAGTCTTTGCGCCACCAGCCGGGCGGTGGTGGACTTTCCCGAACCAGCAGGACCGTCAATGGCGATAACCAGCCCCGCCTTCACTCCACCGACTCCCGCAGTGCATACTGCTGCGCCAGTTGCAGTTGCATATGCCGCAGCCTGGAGGCAATCGTCTGTGCCACCAGCCTCATCACCACATAACCCAACTTCGGGTCCTCGTCAAAAAGCCTTTCCAGTTCCCTAACATCAAACTCCAGAAAGCTGCAGTCGGTTATCGCCCGGCTCCCAGCGGTGTAATGGGGATTGCCCACCAGCCCAGACCAGGCAAACATCTGCCCTGGTCCGAGTGTCATCAACTGATAGGTCTGATGTGCCACCCCGAAGTCAAGTGTCAGGACAACCGCCAGCCTGCCCGAGACCAGAATATAAAACTTGTCCGCGGGCTCTCCCTGCACATCAACCGATTCCCCCGCCTTCACCGACTTCAGTTTTGCAATTTGGGCAATTCGCTCCAACTCACTCTCCTCCAGCCGCTCAAAACCGCTGATTCCCTTAAGAAAGGATTTTACATCCATCCTGCCTCCTAAAAACGGTGATGAAATGAAAGGTCAATCACCCGGTTCAGCCTGGTGCTATCATTATTCCCCAAAACATCCCTGAGGGCAAAACCGAGCCGCACCCGCTCAAAAAACATCCAGGCAACGCCGAAATTGAGCCAGCCGCCTCGCCACCTGCCTTGAGCTTGCCGGTCGTTCAAACCGGGGTCATACTCGGCAACCACCTCAAGATTTCCGGGTAAAACCTGATTCACGGCAAAAAAACCGTTAAAGCCCTGCCACCAGTTCAAACCAAGCTCGCAATAGGTCTGACTGGGCTCAATCGTCTTGCCAATTGCGAGATAACCCCCTTTCTCCTTAACCACAAACCGCTCCCCATCGCAGTAATCATAACCCTGGCTCTCAAAACCCAAGACCAAATCCGGGACATAGCCCAGCTCCTTTA
>JBDRUF010000032.1 GCA_039801245.1 candidate division WOR-3 bacterium | reverse complement strand
TGAGATTCTTTTGGTGACGCGCAACGGGATGGGGATAAAGTTTAAGGAGACTGATGTCAGGGAGATGGGCAGGAGCGCAAGGGGTGTGCGCGGTATCAGGCTAAAAAAGGGTGATGAGGTGATTGGTGCGGTTGTGTGCACACCCGGAACTTCGCTTTTGACCGTTTTTGACAACGGGTTTGGCAAAAGGACCGATTTTGAACTGTTTCCGATTCAGCGCCGCGGTGGCAAGGGTGTAATTGCTGCCAAGCCGGTGGAGAAGTCGGGCAAACTTGCCTGCGCCAAGGCGGTGAGCGACTCTTCGGAGATTATCGTGACATCAAGACAGGGCGTGGTGATAAGGGTGAAGTGTGCGGATATCCGCAAGTGCGGCCGGGCAACAACCGGTGTCAAGGTGATGGCGGTGGAAAAGGGCGATGCGGTGGTTGATGTTGCCCTGATTGAAGATTAGCCGGTAAAATCCTTTTGTGATCAAGCAAAACCTTCAGGTCAGAAACGGTGCGGACATAGATACGGGCAAAGGGCATTACCTTGGTGATGTGCGCAGGTCTGATTGCCTCAAGGTGACGGGTGAGAAGGACGGGTGTCATCCCTGCCCTTTCCGCACCGGTAAGTTCATCTGAGCCGCCATTACCGACATAGAGGCACTCAGGGGGGGCAAGACCAAGTTTCTCAGCGGTATAGAGATAAATTTCTTTATCAGGCTTTTTCAGCTTTACCTTGCAGGAGAAGACGGCGATGTCAAATAAAGGGGCAAGGGGCGATTCATCCCAGGAGGCGATTTCATCAAACCCGCAGTTGGAGATTAAGCCTATCCTGTAGCCGTTTGATCGCAATTGCCGCATACCATCAAGGGTCTCGGATTCAATGTTCAAGAGGGTGTGGCGAAAGCGCTCGTGACGGGTTCGGAGTGCCTCCTGAATTTGTTCCTCTCTTACCGCGGGGTTGAGTTTTTGGGCAAGGCGTTTAATCGGCACTTCCACCGGCACAAGTCCGAGCACATAGTCAGGCGGGTCTTTAAGCCAGTGCTGATACCAGACATCTGGGTCAATCCCAAGGATTTGGGGTGTGCTCTGACCAGGCGCCTTTGCAACCTCAAGGGAAACCAAGGTGTGAAAGAGGTCAAATATTATACCCCGTACCTTCTGCCAGTTTGCCATTAACCCTTGCCTTTAACGCAACTGGTGATGGTATTCATAGCGGGCAATCATGCCCGGTGCGGCAATATAGAGATAAAGAGAGTCGGCATAAAGGGCATTTATTTCTGAAAATGGGAGTCCGTTTGTTCGGTCAATTTTTGTCCAGGAGTTATCTTTGATGTTATAGACATCAACGCCATCATTGCTGGCAATAAAGAGCAGGTTTCGGGCTGCGGCTATTGAGCGAACCGGCTGGGATAGGTCCAAGCCGGGTGGAATTAGACGGGTCCAGGTGTTGTTTTCATCAAGCTTGAGAACACCACCAAGGGTGCCAAAAAATGTGGTGTTGTTCGTCTGGGCGATGCTATAAACACCCCAGTCAAAACGGGCAAAGGGGTCAACAACCGGTGTCAGGGTGTCATTGATTAAGAGAAAGAGACCGTCATCGGTGGCGACCAGGGTGGAGTCACGGAAAACGGCTAACGCATTAACCGGTTTTGAAATTTCGGTGATGAGGGTTAATTTTCCATCCTGACCAAAAGAATAGAGCGCCATTTCGGTGCCGAGAAGTGTTGCTGACGGCAAGGGAAGGATTGCTGAGATTGCCTGGCGCCGATTGAGGTCAACAATCTCAGTTCTGAGCAGAAGATGACCATCTTTAAAGGAAAATTCGCCCGGTGGGATTGAGTATGAGCGCCAAGTGCCACTGGAGTCAATGAAGAGGTTCTCGTTGCGGGTGAGGAAGCACAGTTTGCCCCCGAGTTTAAAAATCCTTTTTACCGGTTCAGAGGGTGCACCTAATCTGATTTCGGTTTCCTTGAAACCGGTGGTGAGGTTGTATATCAAGACCCCATAACCAGGGCTGGTGACAAAAAGGCGGCTATTCTTTTGGTCAGGATAGGCACGGACGAGGGGTCGTGGTTTCATTTGTTCGTCAAGGATGAAGAATGGTGTGAGAAATGTCCAGTTTCTTATTGGGGTAGTATCATTTTCGCCAAACCAGGTTACCGGTTCAGGAACGAATTGAGCTGGCTGGTAGCGGTCGCCACCAAGTTTCTGATAGATGCCAGTTTCAGTTTTAATGAAGGCGCCAGCGCGGGTAATGCCGATTGAGCGGGTTTCTTTAAATGGTGGGTGAAGTTCAAATACCTGACCGCTGTTAGGGAGAAACTGGTAGAGTTTGGTTGCGGTGACAATCAAAAGTTCGTTTTGAGCCTGATTGAAGGCGCAGAAGCGGATTTTTTCATCAATACCATCGGCAGCGGTAAGGGTGCGCTGATGCTGAAGGCGCTCTCGGTCAAGGATATAGATTCCGTCTGGCACCCCAACGAAAACCGAGCGATTGCTAAAGGTAATTGATCCGATTTCACTCATCGTGGGATAGTAGCGCCAGTAATGGGGTTCGTAGAGTAAAGAGATGAGCAAAAGAAAAACCAGCGGCATCGAAAGTTAAATCTTAACGGTTGGGTGGTCAATGGTTTGGCGGAGGGCGTAAGGCAGAAATTTTAAGAGGTCGCTGGCGGCAAGGGAATATTCAGTCATTTCTGCTGCCCCGATGTCAGCGGCTAATCCATGCAGGTAAACTCCACATATTGCAGACTCAAGGGGCTCGGTACCTTGGGCAATTAAGCCGCAGATGAGTCCGGTCAGAACATCGCCACTGCCGCCAGTGGCAAGACCGGAGTTGCCGGTGGGATTGAGATACACCTTACCATCAGGTGCAGCAATCACCGTAGGCGCGCCTTTGAGAACTAAAATACAATTATGATTCTGAGCAAAGGAGCGGCTGACACCAACACGGTTGGAGTTGATTTCTGCAGGCGGCATATCTGTCAGACGGCTGAGTTCCCCAGGATGGGGTGTTAAGATTACCGGTGCATGAAGATTTTTCAAGAGTTCAATGGAATTGGCAAGGTTGTTGATGGCATCAGCGTCAAGGATAAGCGGCTTTTCTATTTTGGGCAATAGTTCAAGGAGTAGTTCGCGTGTTTCTCTGAAAGTTGAGATGCCCGGACCGATGGCGATGGCATCGGCATTTTCAGCAAGGTCAATGAGATTTTTCAATCCTTGCCGGCTCAATGTCCCTTCCGGGGTTTCGGGCAATGGGTGTTTTACCGGTTCAAGAACTTGGCTTTCAATTATCGGTCCCAGACATTCAGGATAGGCGATATGTACAAGACCAGCGCCAGCACGCACCGCTGCCATTGATGCCAGACAGGCAGCACCACTATATCCTCTGGAACCGCAGATTAATAGGCAGGTGCCGAATGTGCCTTTATGACCATCAGGTTTGCGCGCGGGCAAATGCTTCCGGACAAAATCGTTATCGAGCAGATAAGGAGCCGCAGCTTCCGGAACGAGTTGTTTCGGGATGCCGATATCAGCGATGACCAGTTTGCCAGTATGGCTTCTACCAGGATAAAGGAAAAGACCTAATTTTGGCAGACCCATTGTTACGGTCAAATGGGCGCGAACCGCTGGCTCGAAAATTTTGCCGGTATCCGCATCCAGACCTGAAGGGACATCAACACTGACAACAAAGGCATTGCTTGTGTTTATCAGCCGGATCGCCTCGGCAAAAATTCCTTGGGGAGGTGCGGAAAGCCCGGTGCCGAAGATGGCATCAATGATGACCGCGTGGCTTTGAATAATTTGGGGAAGTTCATCACCTTGTTCAACTTCCTCAATTTTCATACCGGCATTAATGAGGATTCGGGCGTTGGTAAGCGCATCTCCCTTAAGGTCTTTAACTTTACCCAAGAGGACACAACGGACAAACGCGCCTTTGTTGTTAAGGTGACGGGCAACAACAAAACCATCACCACCATTATTACCTTTGCCGCAGATAATGAGGAATTTTTTCCCCGAAAGGTTCTTGAACTCCTTTTCCAGCTCAAGAACAACACTCCGCCCAGCATTTTCCATCAAGACAACGCCCGGGACTCCCCACACCTCAATAGCCTGGCGGTCAATTGTTTTCATCTGACTGGCAGTAACAAGCGGTAACATCTTTAAGATTATAAATGAAGATATTGGAGTGTCAACGAGCGAGGATTTTATTCCTTGACAAAAATGACGCCTATAATAAATTCATTGAGATTGACGAAAAGAGGCGGTAACGCCTAAAGGCAAGATTTATGGTTTAACAAAAAGAAAGGGTAGTCCTTGTTGTTAGCGTTTTTTGGTTTTTCTCTACTTGATTTTTAGAATTTTAAACTATACACTGTAATAATGAAACAGGTTTATCTTTCCTTAGGTTCCAATCTTGGGGACCGGGAGGGTAATCTATTCCTAACCTGTGCGGAGTTGGTGAAATTAGGTCCAGTTGAGCGTTCCCACTGGTACCAAACCGAGCCGGTAGATATGCCCGATGCCCCATTTTTTCTTAACGGGGTGGTTTTACTTTTAACCGATATACCCCCGCGAGAACTTTTCCATCGGCTACGGGAAATTGAAAAAAAACTTGGCAGGGTAAAGCCTACAACCCACAGTTCCAATTCCAGGAGATATCTTCCGCGGCCAATTGATATTGACATTCTCTTTTACGGGCAGGAGGTTATTGATTCCCCTGATTTGACTATCCCTCATCCCCGATTACACGAGCGGGCTTTTGTCCTCGTTCCTCTTTCAGACCTAGCACCTGATTTGGCACATCCGGTTTTGGGGTTGACGGTCAAACAAATGCTTTCCTTAGTGAACCGCCACGGGGTTAAAAAATGGGCGTAGGCGTTCATCTCATAGCGGTAGAGGGGGCGATAGGGGTAGGTAAGACCGCCCTGGCAGAGCTTCTTGCCCGACGCCTCCAGGCGCGACTGGTCTGCGAAGATATTGAAGAGAATCCATTCTTAGAGAAATTTTACAAGGATCCCAGGGAGTTTGCCTTTCAGACGCAGATATTTTTCCTGCTCGCCCGGCATCGGCAGTTGCAGGGGATATTGCAGACAGAGATGGTTTTAGTTGAGGGGGCGCTCTTCCCCCAGCCGGTGGTGATTACTGATTACATCTTTGATAAAGACAGGATTTACGCCACCTTAAACCTTACCGAACCGGAACTGGCGCTCTATTACCGACTGTACGAACTTTTCAAAAAGGACATTCCGAGACCAGACTTGGTGATCTATCTGCAAGCCCAACCTGAGCTCCTCCTGAGCAGGATTCGGCAGCGGGCAAGGCAATTTGAGGTGGATCTTGACATGGATTATCTCAAAGCACTCACCGACCTTTACAACTCGTTTTTCCTTCATTATGAGGAGGCACCAGTTTTTATTGTCAACACCGACCGGCTTGATTTTGTCAATCACCCTGATGAGTTTGATGAGCTTTTCAAGGCAATTCTTGAACATCGTTCGGGAAGGAAATTCTATTCGCCCCAAGGGAGGAAAAGGTAAATGAGTCAATCGCTCACCCAAGAAAAGGTAACAACAAGAGCACTGCTCAAGATGAAGATGCGGGGCGAGAAGATAGTATGTCTCACCGCTTACGACTTTCCGATGGCAAGGATTCTTGATCAGGCAGGTGTTGATTTGATATTGGTGGGCGATTCGGCGGCAAATGTTATCTATGGAATGGCGACCACACTGACAATCGGGATGGAGGAGATGGTCTATCATACCAAGGCGGTGGCTGCGGGTGTGAAAAGGGCGCTCGTGGTTGCTGATATGCCCTTTCTTTCGTATCAGGTCTCCCTGGAGAGGGCGGTTGAGAATGCTGGAAGATTGCTTAAGGCAGGTGCTGAGGCGGTAAAGGTTGAGGGTGCCGGTCCGGTTTTGGAAACCGTCTTCAGGCTGGTGGGATACGGAATCCCGGTTATGGGGCACCTTGGTCTGACACCCCAGGCGGTGCATAAATTAGGTGGTTACCGGCTCCAGGCGCGTAAACCTGAGGATCAGGAGAGGCTTTTAAAAGATGCTATAGAGTTACAAAAGGCAGGTTGTTTTGCGCTGGTATTGGAAAAGGTGCCCAAGGAGGTGGCAAAGAGGGTGACGATGGAGTTGAAGATACCGACAATAGGCATTGGCGCCGGTCCGCACTGTGATGGCCAGGTCTTGGTTTTGCAGGATATGCTCGGGTTTTTTGATGAGCCCCGGTTCAAGTTTGTAAAGCGTTATGCCGAGATTGGGGAGGCAGTTCGTCAGGCGGTGATGAGTTATGTTGCCGATGTCCGTGCGGGTAGGTTTCCCGGGGAGGAGCACAGTTTTTAGAAGATGCGGGTGGTAAAGACGGTTAAAACGATGCAGCGAGTTGCTGAGCAATTGCGTAGCGAAGGGAGGGTGGGGTTTGTGCCGACAATGGGCGCCCTGCATCAGGGGCATCTGAAACTAATGGAGGTTGCCCGAGAGAGATGCGACCGGCTGGTGGTTTCCATATTTGTCAATCCGATTCAGTTCGGACCTAAGGAGGACTACCGTTTTTATCCGCGTGACCTGCAACGAGATTTGCGGCTGGTGAAACAGGTGGGGGCGGATGTGGTTTTCTATCCAGATGTCAAGGAGATGTATCCGAAGGGATATGCCACCTATGTGGAGGTGGAAGGTCTGACACGGTATCTGTGTGGGCGATCGCGCCCTGGGCATTTCCGCGGAGTGACGACAGTGGTGGCAAAGCTTTTTAATATTGTCAAACCTCATCTGGCGGTGTTTGGGCAGAAGGATGCCCAGCAGGCTTTTGTGATAAAGCGGATGGTGAAGGATTTGAATTATGACATTGAGGTCCTGGTGGTGCCAACTGTCCGCGAAAAGGACGGTCTGGCAATGAGTTCGCGGAATGTGTATCTAAACAGCAAGGAGCGGGAAGAGGCGCCCGTGCTCTATCGCGCCCTGAAATTAGCCGAGGGATTGATTCGGAATGGTGAGCGGGATGCAAAGAGGGTGAAGGGGGCGATGCGAAGTCTCATCAGGGAGGAGTCTGAAGGGAGAATTGATTACATTGAGATTGTTGATACCAACCGCTTGGAGCCGGTAAAGAAGCTGAAGGGGGAGGTGCTAATCGCTTTGGCGGTATATTTTGGCAAGGCGAGGCTGATTGACAATATTATCGTCAAGGTTTAGCCCTGTTGGCGTAGACGGTGCACCCAGAGGGTGCCCCCAAGTCCTATTAAAATCAGGCTGATACCAATCGCCATGAGGGCGGTCCGATAAGAGGTCCAATCGCCCAAGGCGCCGATGAAAAGGGTGGTAAAAAGAAATGTGGCGTTGGTGATGAACTCGCGAGTAGAAAAGACCCGACCGCGGATATTTTCTGCCGTCTCTTCTTGCAGGATGGTGTTCTGAAGAACCCCAAGCCAGGAAAAGGCAACGCCGGCAATCAGGGCAACAACAATCATAAACCAGAGGGTGATGAGCCAGTTGCCGATAAAAAAGAGCAGTCCGTAGACAAGAATAACACCAGCAACGATTCCGGGGCGATTGATATTTTGGGGCAGAATGCCGATGAGAAGTGCCCCGGCAATCATCCCCACCGCCAGGATGCCGGCAAACACCCCAACCCCCGCTGTTCCCATTCCCAACACCTGCTGGATGAGAAAGATTAAGATGGTATAGGAGACAGCAGAGATGAAGGTGGCAATGACAATGGAGGCAAGGACAAAGGCAACCAGGTGGTTGACAAATACCAGACGGACGACCTCAACCAGTTCCCGGAAGAACTGGGCGAATGCGTGGGCGGTAAGCCCCAGGATGTTTTTACGCGCGGTTGTCATTGAGGGCGTTCTGGACGGCGCTTGGGGAATTGCGATGGCGGTGATGTTTAACACCAAAAGGGCGGCACTGAGATGACAGGCGGCGTCAATCCAGATGCCCTTCTGCCAGCCGACCCATTTTATCAGAAAGCCACCGATCACCATTCCTATGACCGTGGCGATGCGGGCAAAAAAGAGGTTGAGAGAGTTGGCAGTAATGATATCATCACGGCCAACAAGGCTGGGAAGCAAGGCGGGGCTGGCGGTGTTGTTGAATATATCAAGGGCAAAGAAGCCGGTCACGGCAATCCAGAATGGGACGAAACTGTGGGTGAAGGCGATGGCAATGGGCGTGAGGGCAAGGATGGCGGTCTGGAGGAGATGGGTGCGGGCGATGGTTTGACGTTTGTCCCAGCGGTCAACGAGGACCCCGGCGATGGGCGAGAGAAGGAGGGTGGGCAAGACAAATGTCAACGAACCGCCAGAATAGGCGAGCAGTTTTCCGGGCGCGGATAAGCCGATGATGGTGATAAGGAGCATATGGGAGAGCCGGTCGCCAAGCTGTGACATCGCCCCGGCAAAGGAGAGAAAGAGAAAGTTGCGCTGGCGCAGCAGCGAGCCAAAGCGGGAAGGCATTTTAGGATAGTAAAGAGAGAAAAATGATTGTCAAGCAAGGAATAAGCTCCGTATCAGAAATGATGGCGACTTCAGCGGTGATTCCCGGGGTCACCCCCACCCTTGATTGTTCTTTTATAACCGTGTTCGGCAAGTATATAAAAATTAATGAGTTAAATACGTGCAGTGTGATAAAGGTGGCTTGTGGGCTCTTCCATCAAGGGGTTTGCTTTAGGTGTTTGTTAGTTGGCAGGTTAAGGGCAAACTTGACAGGGGGAGTTTCTAAGGTAGAACTTTAAAGGATGAATAAAAATTGAAAAAGGAGGCGGCATGCGTTGTGTATTAGACCGGGAGATTTTT
Source organism: candidate division WOR-3 bacterium (assembly GCA_039801245.1). NCBI lineage: Bacteria > Pseudomonadati > Caldifarciminota > Caldifarciminota bacterium. The sequence continues at coordinate 12,302 of JBDRUF010000032.1, read as the reverse complement.
GCTGAGGCGCTGGGAACGGTTGTTGGCGTTCTGCCCAGCAGGACAACCTATCCGGTTTTTCAGAATATTCTTCTGGAGATTTTTAACGGGCGGCTGGCGGTGACCGGCACTGATGGCGACACGGTGGTGCGTAAGGAGTTGAAAATTGAGGGGGAGAGTGAGGATGGTAGGACACTGGTTGAAGGCAGGCGGCTTTGGGAACTGGTCCAGACAAGCCAAGGAGGGGAGGTGAGCCTGCGGAGTGATGAGAAGATGCTTAAGTTTGAGAGTGGCAGGTTGAAGGCAGCTTTGGTTCAGCTGGCACCAGAGGAGTTTCCGGAGCTACCCAAGATGCCCGATGAGGTCAGTTTTGAGTTTCCGCTTGCCACCCTGTTTGAGATGTTTGAGACCGTCAGTTTCGCTGCCAGTAAGGATGAGTCAAGACCGGTGATGACCGCGGTCAACTGGGAGGTGGGAAAGAGTGAGGTGCGGATGGTGGCGACCGATGGTTACCGGCTGGTGTATGTGACGCGGAAGTTGAAGGTGGGTGCAAAGACAAAACTGCTTTTGACACCCAAGGCGGTGGCTATTCTACCCAAAGGGGAGGAAAAGGTTTTGGTCTTTTCCGACCCGAAGATGGTCGGATTTAAACTTGAGGATACAACGGTGATTTCACGGATGATAGAAGGTCCTTATCCGGATTACGAAAGGGTGATTCCCAAGGGGTATGGTAACCGGGCGGTGGTGGGGGTGGGCGAGTTCACCCAGGTTTTGCGGAGGGCAACAATCTTGGCAAACCCCATCGCCAAACAGATTAGCCTTGAGTTCAAGCCTAACGGGCTGACTGTAAGGGCAGAAAATGTTGATGTGGGCAAGAGCGAGGAGGAGCTTGACTGTCAGTATCAGGGTGAGGTTTTGCGGGTCGGTTTCAATGGCGGTTATCTCCTTGAGATTCTGCGCCACATCAACTCCGAGGAGATGGTGATTGAGCTCTCCAGCCCGATGGCACCGGTTTTGTTCAAGCCGACCGACACCAAAGCCGATGCCGAGGATTTGTTTGTCCTGATGCCGCTGCGGTTAGATTAGCCAATGGATAATTTACGCCCGGCGCGTAAAGCGGGAGGTGCTTCCTTCATCACAGGTGCCTGCCTGTTGATGTTATTGAACTGGGGCTGCCGTAACCCCAATTACTCTGAGCCGATGATAAATGGTTATCTCTACCGTGGGGAGTATTACGATTATTCAGTGGAGTATGAACGATTTGTTCAGGTTATTGACAACCGTGGTCTGCGGATGGTGCCGGTGGTGCGAATCAATGATGAGACGCTGGATGTTTTCTATTACAGCTGGACTGAATATCGCTATGGTGACACTTTGGAGTTTGCGGTCAATTTTCCTTACCGGTTGCTGGTGGAGCATTACTGGGGAAAGGCGAGTGCAAAGGTGATGATGCCCGGCAACTTCTCAATAATCCGTCCGCCTGATGGTTATATCCTTGATTTGGATTCAACCCTTTACATCTCTTGGCATTCTTCTGTTGGTGCCGAATGGTATCAGGTTGAGTTGGTGCTTGATTACGAATATCGGGATTCTACAGGGGGCGAGGATGATTATACCTTTACTTTAGACACAGTCATCAATGATACATTTCTAATCGTGCCTAAAGAAAGAATCTTTTCCAATAATGTGGTGGATGTGATTGAGGGAGATGGCAGTGTGATGGTGATGAGCGGTTGTGGTCCCGCAATTGAACCCGGTGACAGAGGGAATGTCAGCGGAGCGGGCTTCGGTTTTTTCAATGCCCTCAATGAGCCACGGGAAAAATACTTTTATGTGGGGGCACCCATTTCTGTGCGTCGGTGTCCAGATATGCGGTTTGGGAGGAGACACCGGCTGGAAATGCTCCGTGACCGAGGAACAGCCGGGTTGCGATAATTATTGTTTTTATTAAATTGAGGAGATGTTCTTCAATCAGTGGGGATTTTTTCTCCGTTTTTATTGACTAAAGATTTAATAGAGATTATACTTTTCATCCGACACTCGATGTCGGGTTAAAAGGTAGTTAAAATTAATTATAAAAAGGAGGATAGAAAATGTCTTATAGCGGAGTCCAAGAGTTTATGGACTATATTAAGAAAAAGAACCCGTCCGAGCCTGAGTTTCATCAGGCAGTAGAAGAAGTGGTGACTTCACTATGGTCATTCTTAGAAGAGAATCCGAGATACCGTAAGGCGAAAATCCTTGAGCGGATTTGTGAGCCGGAGCGGGTGATTATTTTCCGAGTCCCTTGGGTTGATGACAAGGGCGAGATTCAGGTCAACCGAGGTTTCCGGGTGGAGATGAACTCGGCAATCGGTCCTTATAAGGGCGGCTTGCGCTTTCATCCGACTGTTTATCTCGGTCTCTTGAAATTTCTTGCCTTTGAGCAGGTATTCAAGAATGCGTTGACAACCCTCCCGATGGGCGGGGGCAAGGGCGGTTCTGATTTTGACCCCAAAGGGAAGTCGGATAATGAGGTTATGCACTTCTGTCAAAGTTTTATGAACGAACTTTTCCGCCACATCGGTCCCAATACCGATGTGCCCGCTGGTGATATCGGCGTTGGGGTACGGGAGATCGGGTATATGTTTGGGCAGTATAAAAGGCTTCGTAATGAGTTCACCGGTGTTTTTACTGGCAAGGGTTTGAACTGGGGCGGGAGTTTGATCCGTCCGGAGGCAACTGGCTATGGTGCGGTATATTTCGCCGCTGAGATGTTGGCAACCAGAGGTGAGACTTTAAAGGGTAAGGTTTGTCTTGTTTCTGGTTCCGGGAATGTGGCACAGTATACAGTGGAGAAACTTATCCACATGGGGGCGAAGCCAGTAACCCTCTCAGACTCAACGGGCTATATTTACGACGAAGCAGGAATAACTCAGGAAAAATTGGAATTTGTCAAGGAGTTGAAGAATGTCCGTCGGGGGCGAATAAAGGAGTATGCCGATAGGTTTAAAGGAGTGGTTTACACACCCGCCGACCCGAAGCTTGATTACAACCCGCTATGGAACCATAAGGCGGATTGTGCATTTCCGAGTGCGACTCAAAATGAAATTAATGGTAAGGACGCGGAGAATTTAATCCGTAATGGTGTTTATGTAGTTACTGAAGGAGCAAATATGCCTTCAACCCCAGAGGCAATTGATATTTTCTTGGAGCATAAAATTCTCTACGGTCCCGGGAAGGCGGCTAATGCTGGAGGAGTGGCAACATCTGGTTTAGAAATGTCACAAAACAGTCTGCGGCTTTCTTGGTCCCGGGAGGAGGTAGACCAGCGGTTACAGGGGATAATGAAGGCAATACATCAACAGTGCGTGCTTTACGGCAAAGAGGGGAATTATATCAATTATGTCAAAGGTGCGAATATAGCCGGTTTTATTAAAGTGGCAGATGCGATGATTGACCAAGGAGTGGTATAGTCGAAAAAGTTGACTTATTGCCGAATAGAGATATAATATATTTAAGTGGGGGGCGAAGGGTTTCGACGAAGTGACTGAGGGGTTCAGGGGCATAGCGAGGCTCCTCTGTTGCCTCGTTAATACTAACAGAGGAAATACAGCTGCCAATAGCAGCTACGCACTGGCTGCCTAAAGTAAGGTAGCCCCTGGTCGGCGAATTTCACCCGGCGCCGCTTCCAGGTCTAAAAGGGTGATAAAGGTTGCCGTTGAGCCTCAGGACGACAGCCGGATAACAACTGAGGCTAGTCTGTTTCCACCTGTCAGTCGGTCAAGAGGCAGACGAAACAAAAAAGACTGACTAACTATGTAGAACCTGGGCTCCGAACTCTTCGGACGCGGGTTCGATTCCCGCCGCCTCCATTGTGAAAACGAATATCTTTGTCAATCGGGGCAAATCTGTGGTTCCCCATTAATGGGCTCGATGTCTGAAAAAGGGAAAAATATTTATAAAAGACGGGGATACGGCCGTAAATTGGCTGAGGATTTCTGTGCCCTTTCTCGTCGGATTCTTCGAGAGGCCAATCTCGGTATCCCCAGAAATGAATTTGCCCGGATTGTATTAAATGAGTTTCTTGATTTTTCTGGATGTGACGAGGTAGAGATGCGCGTAAACGAAGGTTTACGATATTTCCGAGCAGTTTTAAATCGCAGGACAAGGGAAAGGTTTTTATTTACAATGTTTCCCCGAGAGGAGTTGGATCCCATTGAGATTTTTCCAGGTGACGACTCGGAGGAGCCTCAGTTTACTCAATTTCTGCGGGAGTTGGCGAGTGGGGAATATGGGAAATATAAGGATAGTTTACCCTGGTTTACTACGAATGGCGCATGCTGGATTTCGGATGCCACCGAGCCGGTTAAAGTTAACAACCGTGTGATTAGAATTCCAGGTGAGTATCGTTCAGTGGCGTTGTTGACATTTCCAGTTGCGGAGAGCTGCCACGGGCTGATTTTCCTTAAAAGCTTAACACGTAGTTATTTCAAGGGTTATGAGGTTGAATTTTATCAAGGGGTAGCGCAGACATTAGGGGTTGCTTTAGCAGATCGGCAGGCTCAGGCAGCACTGCGGGAGCGGATAAAGGAATTGACCTGTCTCTATGAACTTGATCGGGTTTTAAGCAGGGATGATTTGACCCTTGAGGATGTACTCCAGGCCGCGGTAGCGAAACTGCCGCCTGCTTGGCTCCATGCGGAGATCGCCGCAGCCCGAATTGTGCTTGATGGTAAGACATACGTTACCCAAGGATACAACGTAGGGGTTCACCGCCAATCAGCGTTGATTAAGGTTCATCAGCAGGAGCGTGGATTTGTCGAGGTTGTTTACTTGGAGGAACGCCCACCTCTTGATGAAGGGCCGTTTCTAAAGGAAGAGCGGAGCTTGATTGAGGCGGTAGCCAGAGAAATTGGAATTTTTATTGAACGACGCGAAGCGAGAGAGGAGAAAGCCAGGCTGGAGTTGCAATTACGCCATGCTGACCGGCTTGCGACAATTGGGCAGTTAGCAGCAGGCGTGGCGCACGAATTGAATGAACCTCTGGCAAATATCCTGGGTTTTGCCCAGCTCATCCAGAAAAGTCCAGACATGCCCAAACAGGCGTTGAGAGACGTTGAGCGAATAGTCCGAGCGGCACTTCATGCCCGCGAGATTATCAATAAACTGATGTTTTTTGCCCGTCCCCAACCACCGCGCCAGAGTCTGGTAAAAATTAATGAACTTGTGGCTGATGGTCTCTATTTTTTTCAAAGTCGCTGCGCAAAGGCAGGGATTAAAGTTGTTCTTGACTTAGCACCAGACCTGCCCGAGATTTCAGCCGATCCAACCCAACTGAATCAGGTATTAGTTAATCTGATAGTAAATGCGATTCAGGCAATGCCGCATGGAGGCACATTAAAAGTTACTACATCAAGGAAAAACGAAGCGATTTCTTTAGTAGTAGAAGATACTGGTGTAGGAATGAGTGAAGATGTAATACAAAAGATTTTTATGCCTTTTTTTACAACTAAACCGGTGGGAGAGGGCACCGGACTTGGATTATCCGTGGTTCACGGAATTGTAAGCGCACATCAGGGGAGGATTTGTGTAGAGTCAGAGGTAGGTAAGGGAAGTAGGTTCGAGGTAATTTTGCCCATAGCACCATCAAAAGAGGTGGGTGATGGCAGATAATAACGGAGTTTCAAGTTTATTAGTTGTTGATGATGTTTTAGAAACATTGGAGGTTCTGGAGCGAAATCTTACCGCTGCTGGTTATAAAGTATATACCGCGCAAAGTGTTTCCGAAGCTTTAAATATTCTCAAAGAGAATAAAGTGGATTTAGTGATTACTGATCTCAAGATGCCTGGTACAAGCGGTCTGGATTTGGTAAGATATGTGCGGGAGAATTTGAGAGATACCGAAGTCATTGTGATTACTGGCTACGCCACTGTGGAAAGTGCGGTGGAGGCGGTGAAAGTCGGGGCAGAGGAGTATTTACCAAAACCATTTACCGATGAAGAGTTGCTTAATGCGGTGAAAAAGACACTTGAAAAACTTACCCTAAGACGGGCAGCAGCTTTTCACAAGACATCGGTGCAAAAGGTTTATCCAGGATTGATTGGGGAATCGCTGGCAATGCGTAAGGTATTTTCGACAATCGAACGGGCAGCAAAGGTATCGGCAACAGTTTTAATCACTGGTGAAAGTGGTACGGGCAAGGAACTTGTGGCACGGGCAATCCATTACTCTAGTAAACGTGGTTCTGCACCATTTGTGCCTGTCAACTGTGGTGGTATTCCCGAGAGTCTGCTTGAAAGTGAACTGTTTGGTTATGTTAAGGGGGCTTTTACCGGTGCAAATGAAACCCGTGCAGGATTTTTTCAGACCGCCGAAGGGGGGTCAATATTTCTTGACGAGATAAGCGAGACCAGTTTATCAATGCAGGTGAAACTTTTGAGGGTTCTTCAGGATAAAGAGGTCCGGATGGTGGGTGATACGCGCTCTTACCGCGTTGATGTGAGAATAATTGCAGCAACAAATAAAGACCTTTTAAGTTTAGTGCAGAAGGGTCTTTTTCGTGAGGATTTGTTCTTTCGTCTGAACGTACTTAATATTACGTTGCCACCTTTGCGCGATCGTGGTAATGATATTTTTCTCCTTGCCCAACACTTTTTAGAGAAATTCGCTCGGGAAATGGGCAGGAACACACCTCAGTTTACCGATGCGGCACTCCAGGCGCTAAAACGATATGAATGGCCAGGAAATGTGAGGGAACTTGAGAATCTCATTCAACGACTCTTAGTAATGGTTGATGGGAATATCATTGACGTACCAGACCTCCCTCCGTATATGAGATTTTCCTTGACTAGTGAGATAAAACTAAATCGCACCCTTGCCGAGGTAGAAAGGGATTATATCCGTCAGGTTGTTGATAGTGTTGGTGGTAATATCACTAAAGCCGCAAAAATCCTTGGTATCGACCGCAAAACCCTTCGAAGTAAATTACATAACTTAGAACCCGAATCAATTTAGGCTGAAATCGAGGAAATTCTCCTCAGCGAGTAAAATTTCCTCATATTGATTTACTTTTTGCTTATTGGCATTTAATATAACTTACATTCTACCGTAACTTAAAATATATAATTTTCTAAAATCAAACTCAGGAACAATAATTGCATAATATGAGTTCAGGAAGGACGGGAAAAATATAATAGAGGCGGTGGGAAAAGAAAAATAACAAACAAAAGGAGGTCTTAATGTCAGTTTCTGTTAAAACAAAGAAAAAGATGGCTAAAAAACTGAGCAAATTGGCTCGACAGAAGGCTAAAGAATCGCCAAGAGGCGATCTCGGCATATGCGCCACCTGTAATAATCTTTCTCACTGTGGTTATCGAAAGGATAATAAACAGCCTGTAGTTTTTTGTGAGGAGTTCGATTCCACTGTGCCCACTGTGACTGAAGAGGTAGTTTTAGAGCATTTTCCAACTCCAGAAGAGATGAGTGAATGGGATGAGTATAAAGGGTTATGCATAAATTGCGAAAATCGGAAGGATTGCGCTATTCGCAATAGGGAAATCGGCGTTTGGCATTGCGAAGAGTATCGGTAAATTCTAAAAGGAGGAATGATGGTAACTGTTGAAAAGGAACGCAGTAAGACAGGTCAGATTTATAATATAGTGGGGGAGCGAAAGAGGCGTAATGTTTATGAGGATGTTGTAAGCCAGTTTAATAAGGCTGCAGATATAATGAAACTCGATCCCGGGGTACGGAAGATACTTGGAACAACGATGAACGAGATAGTTGTACATTTTCCAGTGAAGATGGATGACGGCAGCATCGAGGTCTTTACCGGTTACCGGGTTCAGCATAACAATGCGCTTGGTCCTTTTAAAGGCGGGTTGAGGTATCATCCGGCAGTTGATATAGACGAAGTGCGTGCGTTGGCAACTTGGATGACTTGGAAATCAGCGATTGTCAATATTCCGTTTGGTGGAGCCAAGGGGGGTATTCAGTTGGACCCGAGCAAATACTCATTTTCTGAATTGGAGCGGATAACCCGGCGGTTTACTTATGCGTTAGGTAATGCCATCGGCCCGGATTATGACATTCCAGCACCTGATGTCAATACTAATCCTCAGATTATGGCATGGATTTTGGATACATATCAGTCAATGATGCCGGCATTTGAACGACAGCGCTGTCTTGGTGTGGTCACGGGGAAGCCTATTGAGTCTGGTGGTAGTATTGGCAGGGACAAAGCAACGGGGCAGGGTGTGGTTTTTCTAATTCGCGAATGGGCAAAGGATAATGATTTTAATCTGGGTAACGCCACTTTTATAGTTCAGGGTTTTGGCAACGTTGGTTCATGGGCAGCAAGACTGATGAAACCATTGGGTTCTCGGTTGGTGGCGGTTGAGGATGTTTCTGGAGCGATTGCTAATCCTGATGGTATCGACCCAGATGACCTTGTGCAATATACGAAATCACACGGTGGGTTTATCAAGGGATATCCGAAGGGTAAGAGGATTTCCCATGAGGAGTTTCTTTCCACTAAGGCGGATATCTTTATCCCCGCTGCACTGGAAAACCAGATTACCGCTGAAACCGCGCCGCTACTAAATGTTCGGCTGGTTGCGGAGGGCGCAAATGGACCTACCGACCCGGATGGGGATGCGATACTGGAGAAGAGGGGGATTGATGTTCTTCCTGATATTCTCTGTAACTCTGGGGGTGTGATTGTCAGTTACTTTGAATGGCTGCAGAACAAACGCAGTGAATTCTGGGAGTTACAAGAGGTAGATTGCAAATTGTACAAAAAGATAGTTAGCGGTTACCAACGGGTAAAAGAGGCGGCAGAAAAATTTAAAGTTAATTGGCGCACAGCAGCGTATATTGTTGCACTGACGCGACTGGAGAAAGTCTACAAGGAACGGGGAATCTTTCCGTAATTGAGTTATTAAAAAGCTGATCCCCCAGTGCGTCCAGTAACCACTGGACGCACTTTTTCGGTTAGGGTTGACTTGCCATTTAAAGCGGGTAGAAGGATTTAGTGCTTTGGCGCAATTTGCCCTTCGTGCTTTTCCTTATATTAGCCGGTTGCCCCGCTTTATACACAACCTCACCCCGTTACGGAGGGAAAAGACAAATCAAGCCAAGAAAGCCTTCGTCTACTACCATTATCCGTCATCCGATTGAGGAAAAGAAAGGTATGTTGCCTTGGCCTGTAGCAGGCAACGTCATCAGCAATTTCGGGGTTCAGATTGATCCGAAGTATGGCACCAAAACAAAGAATTTAGGAATTGATATCAGTTGCAAAAGGGGCAGTCCGGTCAAGGCAATCTATCAAGGAAAAGTCAGTTATGCGGATGTGTTTATGGGGCAGGGGTTGATGGTGATTCTTGAGCATGGGGGCGGATATTATTCTGTTTACAGCCGGCTGGAAGAGATTAAAGTTAATAGTGGTGAGAAGGTCGAAGCTGGTGAGGTCTTGGGGCTCAGTAGCGATGTGGCGCATTTTGAAATAAGGGTTGGTGGTATTGCTGTTGACCCGATAGAATGGCTAGAGAAGAGATAAAAAGGGCGGGGCTATGCCCCGCCCGAATATATGCCTTTTTCTTCTTACCGGGTAAAGACCGTCTTGATTCTTTTGGATGTTGATGGTGTCATAAGGCGGATGAAATAAATACCATTTGCGACTGGTCTTCCAGAGTCATCGGTTCCGTTCCAGACGACGCTGTAGGTCCCTTTTTGCATTTTGCCCGTAGCAATAGTTTTAACCGCTCTACCAGTGGCGTCAAAGACTTTCAGTTCCACATTGCCATCATTGGCAACCAGCCAGTGGATTGTCGTACTGTGGTTGAAAATGGTTGGTGCAAGTGCAAGAACATTTTCTTTACCAAGTAGAGTCGCGTCGAACTTTTCGCTAATACCAGTCTGGTAATCGCCTGTAAATTTTATTGCGTGACCTGCTACCCAAGATGATGCACCCCGGTGGTAAGTGCCGTTGTATAAGGTCTGGATAAACTTGGTTTTAGTGTGGTCCTGTATTCCCACTGTTGCTGAATTCCCCGGTTGGTTAGCGGTTAAGTACTGAAACAGGAATTGAGAGTTCCCGTTTTCAGCGACGAGGGTGGTGTCGTACAGGATTATTTCAAACTTATCCCACTGGTCGCGAGGGCTGTAGTAGTGAACTGAGTCCCATTCGATGATGAAGCGGTGATGGGCAACATCGTGATAGTACCAGACGCTGTTGCCAGCAGGTGGAAAAAGGTCATCCCAGTTGGCAGCAAGCAGAGGCGGCATCTCAGGGTTAGGTAGGGTGGTGTTGCTCCAGGATGTGGCGGTGCTATAGCCTGGTGCAATCCAGCCATTGGAGCAGATGGAGATTTGATTATAAGTCTGACCGTAGTAGATAAACGGGCCAAACTCGGCGGGTAGGTCTATCTGAGCAGTCTGGTCATCACTCAATGAGAGGCGGGTGCCCAAATTTCTAATTTCCACCCAGTTGAACTCCGGATGCTCAGGATACAGGGTGTCCACCTCGTCATATGCCCAGTAAAGCGGCGGTTCAGAGTTGTCAGGAATCGGGTCAATTGTTCTCATTTCGCCGACGATAATCGTGAACCCTGTTTTGCTTGTATAGCCATTGTCTGCATAGATATCAAGGCTACAGGAAATTGGTGTTTCCTGCGGAATTGAGGCGGAGGCGGAGAGAGTGAAATGGTCGGTGTAATTGGTGCCGAGGCTTTCAGCAGGAATTGTGCCATAAACCGCTTCTGAATCAGGAACTGTTACCCTTGGGTCGGCTGAGCGGAGAACCGCGCGGACATTGTAGGCGTTCCCCAGTCCGGTGTTCCGTAAAGTTATTTCCAGTTCAGCGGTTTCACCAGGGTCAAGTCTGCCATTAGGTTGCGAGGACATCGAATCTTTTACAGTTTTGGACACAAACCCGAGGTTGGGAGCACCTACATAAAAGGTGACATAGGACACCCAGGTGGAATCAAGTTCATCCTTGCAGATAACTGAGCAAGGGATTGGATAACGGTTGGGCAGGCCGTTGCCGACGGTCATGCCGAACCCTTCGTTGTTGAGAACCGAGTCGTTGCCTGGGATGTTGCCAAATGATTTCACCGAGTCGGTGATGGTTGCACCGGCAGTATGGGTTCGCAGTTTTGCGGTAACACCGTTTGCCTGCAGGGTCCCATAGTTCTTTAACCAGGTTGGAATCCTAAATGATTCCCCCGGATTGATGATGCCGTCACCATTGCCGCCAGGAGGTGAGTCATTGATTGAATGGCGGAGATACGAGACATAGCGACCTGAAGACATCACAACAATTGAATCAAGGTAAGGAATATTGTCTGCACCGGTGATTGCCAGTCGGAGAAAGCCAGGTGTTAGGCAGGAGACATAAAGGGTAACCTGACCAGAGGAGTTGGTCCAGCCACGCACGAAACATTCCCCTGATTTCTGGAGAACGACCAGCGCCGATTCCACTGCAGAAAAGTTTGGATTCTGAACTGTTATGGTAACCGGGATGTTGTTACCGATGTTGATTGCGCTGGGTTTTGTTACCTGGGGGATAAATGGTTTGGAACGCCAGATTGGGGTTGCCGGTTCGCCAAAGAGTGTTCGTTCCATAATCTCCATCCGGTATTTCTGGGAGTCAAGTATGACCGGCACCCAGTAATCCCGACCGTAGGAGAGCATTTCTCCCTGATGAATCCTGCGATTAGTCCTGAATCCCAAAAACCCATAGGCGATGGCGTAATTTATTAGTTCGGCACAGCGGACCCAGCCAGATTCGTAGTTCATCATCACACCGATGAAACCATTCGGGGCATGGTTGAACATATTTTCAGCGATGCAGTCGCCATTGGTTGTACCGGCACTCCATTCACCAACATTGCAGGAGACCGCGGTGATGCAATTGAGCCGGTCGGCATTGGTGAGGTTAATCATCATTTGACTGGTAACGCTCCCATTAAGGTCATAGAGGTCAGGACTGCCATGGGCAATTACCGAGTTGAAGGTGTAGCCGGAATTCAAAGAGTCGCAGTAGCGTTGTGGTGTTGGCTGGACCATTCCCCCGGAATAGTACATCTTTAAATCAAAGTAGGGCGGTGTTGGGCTGGCATTGGCGATGGAGTCGTTAAACTCGTTGGAGAAGGAGACGCCATTGGGCAGAAGGATTTTATACCACCAGTCTCCGGTTGTGTCTGGTGCGGTCTCATAGCGCATAATTTTGTTTTTGACATTGGAGATTTCGCTGAAACTATTTATGGTCATCATGCCGACATGGACATCGGCGTAGCCGTCAACCGAGTCCGCATTCTCACCGAAGATGTTGTTCTGGTTT
>JBDRUF010000031.1 GCA_039801245.1 candidate division WOR-3 bacterium | reverse complement strand
CTAGTTGTGTTGTTAGAATCTCTTTATGAGGCGGTTTTTTGTTCTAATTTTGTTTTTCGGTTTTGTGTTTGCTGAGCCGGTGCGAATCGGTCTGGCGCTTTCTGGCGGTGCCGCGCTGGGTCTGGCGCATATCGGGGTTTTGAAGGTTCTGGAGAAAGAGGGGCTTGATTTTGTCGGGATTGCGGGCAACAGTATGGGTTCTTTAGTTGGCGGTGTTTATGCTGCCGGTTATCAGGCGGCGGTGATTGAGAGTATTGCGTTGAGCGCGGACTGGAACAGGCTTTTTTCCTCTGGTTCTAATTTTGGTGCGAAGTATCTGCAGGAGAAGCAGCAGGCAGAGCGTTATGTGCTGCAGTTGCGGCATAAGAACCTTCTGCCCTATCTGCCAAGCGGGCTGGTGCCTTTGCAGAATGTGGAGATGCTTTTGAACCGGCTTCTGGCTGAGATTGAGTTTAATACCGGTTATGATTTTGACAGTCTGGTGATTCCTTATCGGGCGGTGGCGGTTGATATTAATAAGGGTGAACTTTTGGTTCTGAAAAATGGGAGGCTGGAGCAGGCGATAAGGGCAAGTATTGCGATTCCCGGAGTTTTTTCACCGGAGAAAATTGGGGGCAGGGAGCTGGTTGATGGCGGGGTGATGGAGTATCTGCCGGTTGCGCCTTTGAAGGATTTCAAGCCCGATTTTGTGATTGCGGTTCTGACGATGAGGCGCCAGGAGTCAGGGGCGATGGGTTTGATTGACATTGCGTCAAGGAGTCTGGATTTGATGGGGCTGAGCGGGGTGGAGAGGTCAAAGGTGATGGCGGATGTTGTGATTGAGCCGGATGTTTCAAAATTTCTCCATTCAGATTTTGCTAAGGCAAGAGAGCTGATTGCCGCGGGTGAGTCGGCAGCGGTTAGGGCTTTGCCTTTAATCAGGGAGAAACTGAAGGGCAGGGTGCCGGTAAGGGTGAGGAAAAGGATTGAGAAGCGGGGTTTGCCCTTTGTGCGGGAGGTGAGGTTTGAGGGGTTAAAAAGGACAAGGAGGTCACTCGTTTTGCCCTATGTGCGGACAAAAGAGAAGTCAAGGCTGAGTTTTGCAATTCTCTTTGATGACATTGAGCGGCTTTTCAATACCGGTCTTTTTGAGGATGTCAATTTCCGCTTTGAGTTTGTTAATAAGGAGAGTGTTGATGTGGTGTTTGAGGTGAGTGAGCGTCCTTTTGGTTTTTATGCGATTGGTTTAAGGTATGACAATTATGACAATGTGGTTTTGGGTCTGGAGGTGGGGGAGGAGAATATTTTGGGTTCAGGTGCAACGGTGAGGGCGGCAGGGGTTATTGGTAACCCTTATGAGTTCCGGTTGGGTATTACCGGGACAAGGATTTTTCAGTTGCCCTTTGGTTATCGGCTTGATGGCTATGCCAGGTCCCAGACCAGGAGTTTCTGGAATGATGGCAGGTTTTCGTCAAATTACATTGTTGATTTTTGGGGCGGGGTTGGTGAGGCGGGTTATATCCTGGGCAGAAACGGGTTTTTCAATTTCGGATTGAAGGCGGAGCGGGTCGGGTATGATGGAAGCGCGGTTGATACGGTTTCAGATGAGTGGGTTGGTCTGGCTTTGTTTAACCTTGAGTTTAATAATCAGGAAAGGCTGGATTTGCCAGCAAGGGGTTTTGCCTACCGGTTGAGCGGCTCGTATTCAACGCCAAGGGTTTTGAGTAAAAGGGAGTTTTTGAAGGTGGAGTTTAACTGCGAGCAGATTTTGCCTGTTTGGCAGCGGTTTGGCTGGCGCTGGTGGCTGAATGGGGGGCTTTCCTTTGGCTCTTTGCCTTTGAGCGACTATTTTCTTTCCGGCGGTGAGAGGTTTTTGGGCTTTGCCCAGGAGGAGTTTGCAACTGAGGAGCGGCTGATACTGGGCTCGGCGCTGCGGTTTAAGGTTTTGAACCTTTTGAACTCGGATGATTATCCGGTTTATCTGGAACTGATTGGCAATGGCGCAACCTTTGAAAGACCTGATTTGCTGATTAAGGGTGATGATATTTTTTCTCGTTTGCATTGGGGCGCGGGTTTTGGTGTTGTTACCAATACACCCTTGGGACCTTTGCGGTTTACGGTCTCTTCAGGAAATTTTCTGAAAAAGGCACCCCATCCCGGGGGCTTGAGGTTTTACCTCTCCTTGGGTAAGGAGTTTCGGTACCGGCATTAGCGCAAAGGAGCGCAGGCACGGACACACAGTCCGCAGATGAACTGGTTGACAAACCGCTTCTTCTGGAACTCCTTCAGTTTCTCAAAGCAGGCCTGATGGTCAAAATCCTCTGGTCTTTCCTTGATGGCATTTGCCGGGCAGGCGCTCTGGCAGCGCTCGCAGGTGCCGCAGTTCTGGTCTAAGGGCGCGCCTGGTTCCATTGGCAGGTCGGTAAGGATTGTTACCAGCCTGACCTGGGCGCCATAATCAGGGGTTATTAGGAGGTTGTTTCTGCCGAGCCAGCCCAGACCGGCAGCGATTGCCACCCTTTTGTGGGAGAGATGGGCACGCTGGTTCTGCCAGTCAACAATCTGGGATGCAGGAATGGGCAGGGCGTTGTAACCCCAGTTCTGGAGCCGGTTGGTAAGTTCAAGTGCAACCCGGTCAAGGGCAAAGTTCAGCTGGCGGTAGTGGTGTTCATAGAGGAGGTCAGGGTGGTCGGTGAGAGAGGCAAGGACCTCACTGGAAAGGCGCATTCCGAGGGAGAGGGCAAAGGGGAGGCGCTGGAGCGTCTCCTTGGGCAGGAGAAAGTCGTCGGTCTTCATCTTGGCAAGTTCGGCAACCCCGAAGAGGGCAATCTCACGGTTGCGGCAAAAGGCATCAATCTCGGTGCGGAAATGAATCAGGCTCATTTTCCTCCTTTCAGGTAAACGGTTAGGGCAAATATGGCTGCGGGTGTGATGCCGGGGATGCGCTGCGCCTGACCCAAGGATGAGGGCTTAATCCTGGTCAGTTTTTCCCTGACCTCGGTGGAAAGTCCTGGGACCTGGAAGTAGTCAATGTGAGATGGAATCTTCATTTCCTCCAACTGGCGGAACTGGTCTATCTGCCGTTTGGTGCGTTCAATATAGCCCTCATATTTGACCTCAACCTCAAGGAGGTCCTGAACCGGGGCAGGGATTTTTGGTGCCTGAGGGATGATGGTTAGGAGGTGCTGATAGGTTATCTCGGGTCGGCGCAGGAGTTCCAGCGCACTTAATGGCTGGTTTATGGGCGTGGTTTTTAATCTTTTCAGCAGGCGGTTGACCCTTGGCTCTGGCTTGACCCGGAACTTTTTAAGCCAGTCAAGGGTTGTGTTGAGCAGCCTTTGTTTTTCCCTGATGCGGGCAAACTGCTTTTCATCCAAGAGTCCAAGTTCGTAGCCCTTTGGTCCCAGGCGCAAATCGGCATTGTCCTCGCGTAGAAGGAGCCGAAACTCAACCCGGGCGGTGAACATCCGGTAGGGCTCATCTGTGCCCTTTGTGACCAAATCGTCAATCATCACACCGATATAGCCAAGGGCACGGGTGAGGATAAACGGCTCCTTTTCCTTGACCCGGAGGCTGGCATTGATGCCGGCAATGAGACCCTGGGCTGCCGCCTCTTCATAACCAGTGGTGCCGTTAATCTGACCGGCAAAAAAGAGGTTGCTGATTAATCTTGTTTCGAGGGTTGGATAGAGCTGGGTCGGGTCAGAGAAGTCGTGCTCAATCGCATACCCAGGTCTGGTCATACGGCAGTTCTCAAGTCCGGGTATGGAATGGAGCATCTTTTCCTGAATTGCGACCGGCAGGCTGGTGGAGATACCATTGGGATAACATTCAAAGGTGTTAAGACCTTCGGGCTCAATAAAGATGTGGTGGCGCTCCTTGTCAGAAAACTTGACCACCTTGTCCTCAATTGAAGGGCAGTAGCGCACACCCCTTCCCTTGATAATGCCGGTGTAAAGGGGGGACTGTTTCAGACCCTGTTTGACAATGGTATGGGTCTTTTTGGTGGTATAGGTGATGTAGCAGGTTGCACGGTTTTTGGGCAAATCCTCGGTAAAGAAGGAAAAGGGCTGGGGAGGTTCATCGCCTTTCTGCTCCTCGAGCCGGTCAATTTCAATTGTGCGGATGTCAATTCTGGGTGGGGTGCCGGTCTTGAACCTGCCAATCCTAAACCCAAGTTCCCGCAGGTTCTGGCTCAAGAGGTTTGCTGGTGATTCACCCAATCTGCCGCCAGGAAAGTTCACCAGCCCAATATGGATAAGACCGGACAAAAATGTGCCGGGTGCGAGGATGACCGTTTTGCCATACAATTTTTCGCCAATCTCCGTTTCAACACCGATGGCGGTTTTGCCTTTTGTTAACACCCGGGCGCAGAGAGCCTGGCGGAGATAGAGGTTAGGGGTTCTTTCAAGGATTGAGCGCATAAGCTGGCGGTATAACTGTCGGTCAACCTGAACCCGTGATGAGCGGACCGCCATCCCTTTACTCCTGTTTAACTGCCGGAAATGGATTCCCGCCCTGTCGGTGACCTGCGCCATCTGACCGCCAAGGGCATCCAGTTCTTTGACCAGTTGTCCCTTGCCAATGCCACCAACAGCTGGGTTGCAGGACATCAGGGCGATGGTGTCAAGGTTCTGGGTTAAAAGCAAGGTTGCGCATCCCATCCGGGCGCAAGCAAGTGCGGCTTCGCAACCGGCATGCCCGCCACCAACAACAATTACATCATATTTCATCATTTATAGTTTATCGCCGATGGTTTATGGTTCAAGATTCCTCACCTTTACCTTAACCTTTACCTGATTATAATAAAACTATGATTCCTTATCAGATTAAGCCGGTTGATGAGGCAGAGGTAAAGAGGCTGAGTGCGGCTTTTGGGATTTCTGAAATCTTGGCAAGGCTCCTCGTATTGCGCGGGGTAAAGGAATGGGAAGAGGTCCAGATGTGGCTGAAACCGGATGTAAGCCAGTTGTACCCACCCGAACTGCTGCCCGATTTTGATGCGGCTGCCAAAAGGCTTGTCAGGGCGATTGAAAAAAGGGAAAGAGTGTTTATCTGGGGGCATGATGACCTGGATGGGATAACCGCAGCAGCGATTTTAGGCAAGGTGCTATCCGCTCTGCAGGCAGCGGTGGATTATCATATTCCGACAAGGGGCAGGGATAAGCATGGTCTTGACGCAAGGGTTTTAGAGACACTGCCCGAGGCGAAGAGACCAAACCTGATTGTAACAGTGGACTGCGGCATCACCAATAACAAAGATATCGAAATTTTGCAGGGACAGGGGATTGATGTGGTTGTTACCGACCATCACGAGGTGACCCAACCTTTACCAGCGGCGGAAGCGGTTGTTGACCCGAAGAGGGATGACGGCGATTATCCCTATCGAGAGCTTACCGGTGCCGGCGTGGCATTGAAACTGGCGATGGGCATAGCAAAACAGCGGCTTGGAGTTGACACGGCAGGTTTCTTTTCTGCCCAGCCCGAGCTTTTGGCGTTGAGCGCTTTGGGAACGATTGCCGACCGCGCACCTCTTAACGGCGAGAACCGGATTATTGTTACAGTTGGTTTGCGCGCGCTTCAAGATACCCGATTGCCGGCGCTGCAGGCGGTTCTGAATGAGGTGAATTTCATTAGGGGTAGATTGACCCTCTCCCAATTCCTTGGCGAACTTTTACCCCTTTTTGCCGCAGCCGAAGGTGTTGAGGCGGTGAAGATGTTTCTGGATGCGGATGAGGTGAAGGCAAGGATGTGGGTAAAGGGGCTTGTTGAGCGCCGGAATGCGTGGCAGAAGGAGGCAGAGTCCACCTTGAGGATTGCGCAGGAAAATGTCCGGCTCGGGGATGGGATTCTTTTTGTTCAGCATCAAAATCTTTCCTTACGCGCACTTGGCTTCACTGCCGCCCGACTCAAGGAGCGGTATCAGGTGCCGGCAGTTGTTATTGGCTGGCGCGGTGATATCTGGGTTGGTGAATGCCGCGGGATGCCCGGTGTTGACCTGATGGAGCTTTTGCGCGCACTGCGCGGGTATTTCATTGATTTTGGCGGTCACAAGCAGGCAGCAGGTTTCTCAATTGAGGATGCCAAGGTGGGGGATTTTATCCGGGCAGCAGAGCGGTTTGCCCACGAAAATTTTGCGGGAAGGATTGTGAGGGAAAACCCTTTACTTGCCGATGCCTTTCTCCCCTTTTCTCGTTTTGACCCGGGGGTGAGGGTGTTGGCACCTTTTGGCGAGGGCAACCCCCAGCCGGTTTTTGTCTCGGAAAAGACAGCACTTGTCAAGGATGATGTCGGTTTTGTGCCCGAGACAAGACCGGATTTGGTTATTGAGCCCTTTAGGTTTGCCTCGCAAATTGAGGATGGGGTTAAATATTTTTTTCTCTATACTGTTGACGATTTGGGCAGGTTGACAATCATTGATACTGTCAAGGAGGAGGTTTAAGGGTTGCTACAGAAAGCGGTCTATGCAAACAGGAAGGTTAATCGGGCAGGACATCCGTGGGTATTTTCAGGTGAGGTAAAAAGGATTGATGGTAACCCAGAGATGGGGGAACTGGTGCGGGTTTATGACCGGGGCAAGTTCATCGGTTCCGGGATGTTTAACCCCCGCTCATTGATTGTGGTGCGGCTCTATTCAGATAAGGAGGAGGAACTTAACGAGGAGTTGATTACAAAAAGGATTGAGGCGGCATATCGGTATCGCAAGAGAAAATTGCCCCAGGAGGATGATTTTCGCCTGGTTTATGGTGAGAGCGATTATCTGCCCGGGCTGGTGATTGATAAGTATGGGAGCCATTTTGCGGTTCAGGTTTATGCCGCCGGTTTTGACAGGCGGCTGGAGATGGTGGTGAATGCCCTTTGCCGGCTTTTTCCGGTGAAGTCTATTTTTGAAAAAAATGATATCAAACTGCGTGAGCCTGAGGGTTTGGAAAGGAGGGAGAGGCTGCTTTATGGGACACCGGAAAAGGAACTGGTGATTTCAGAAAACGGGGTGAGGTTTTATGTTGATATTGCCTCAGGGCAGAAGACCGGCTATTTCTTTGACCACCGGCTCACAAGGCAGAAGGTGCGGAAACTGGCAAAAAACCGCAGGGTCCTTGATGTGTTTTCCTATACCGGTTCATTTGCCATCAATGCCGCGCTGGGTGGGGCAAAGGAGGTGGTTGCGGTTGATATTTCGCCGGAAGCGTGCGAGATGGCAAAGAGGAATGCCATCCTGAATCGGGTTGAGGGTGGCTGTCGGTTTTTTACCGCGGATGCGTTTGAGTTTATGAACGACCTATTTAAAAAGGGGGAGAGGTTTGAGTTGGTTAACCTTGACCCGCCCTCCTTCATCAAGCAGCAGCGCCAGAAGTCAAGCGGAATTAAGGGATTTTTGCGAATTAACCGGCTGGCAATGAAACTGCTTTCACCAGGAGGGATTTTGGTCTCCTCCTCCTGCTCCCATTACCTTTTCTGGCAGGATTTGCTTGATGTTATCGGTAGCGCGGCACAGGAACTGGGCAGGGGTTTTACCATCCTTGACCGGTCAACACAAGGTCCTGACCATCCGGTCCTGCCAAGGATGCCAGAGTCAGAATATCTGCGCTGTCTGATTGTGCAGGTGAATTGAAATTATTAACGCCCGATTTTGTAAGGTACTGTTTTTCAGAGTATTATAGATTTGAGGGTAGGTCCTCTCCACCGCCCCGGTTATTACCACTGGTTTTAGAGGTTTTGCTTGACCTTTGTTCCTGCTCGGGTATAGTGGGAAATAAAGGAAAGGGTTTTATTTTATGCGTAGGCTTTTAAGGTTGTTGGTCTCGTTGGTTCTCCCGCTGGCAGCAGGTTTTGCCGGTTCATTTTTCACATCCGTTTCGCTAAGTTCGTGGTATCTTAATATTAACAAACCGGTATTTACTCCGCCCAGTTGGCTTTTTGGTCCGGTATGGACAGCGCTCTTTATCCTGATGGGTCTTGCGTTTTATTTTGTCTGGGAGGATGGTTATTCCAAGAGGCTACTTTTGCCTTTTGTGGTATATTTTGGGCAGCTTTTTTTGAATATTTTATGGTCGGCTTTCTTTTTCGGTCTGCGCAATCCGCTTCTGGCTTTTGTGGATATTGTTTTGCTCTGGGGTTTGATAATAATAAACATTGTGCTTTTTTTCCGGCTGAGAAAACTTGCTGGGGTTCTTTTATTGCCTTATATTTTATGGGTGAGTTTTGCCGCGGTTTTAAACCTGGCGATTGTTATCTTGAATTAAGGCAGCAGGATAAATTTTATGACTTAGAAAGGAGAGAATAAGTGGATAATATGCAGGAGAGAAAAGGGATGCCCCTCTTAGGGGACGATTTTCCCCAGATGAGGGTTCAGACAACCCATGGGGTGATGGATTTGCCCCAGGCTTTTGCTGGGAAGTGGTTTGTGCTTTTCAGCCATCCCGCAGATTTTACACCGGTTTGCACCACCGAGTTTGTGGCATTTCAGAGGCGTTACGACCGGTTCCGTGCCCTGAACTGTGAACTGATTGGGTTGAGTGTTGACCAGGTTTTTTCTCACATCAAGTGGGAGGAGTGGATTAAGGAGAAGCTGGGTGTGGAGATTGAGTTTCCGATAATCGCTGACACCGGGAAGGTCGCCGATACGCTTGGTTTGATTCACCCGGGAAAAGGGACAAATACGGTGCGGGCGGTTTTTGTGGTTGATGACCGGGCAAAGATTCGCATCATCCTTTACTATCCGCAGGAGTTAGGCAGGAATATGGATGAGATTTTAAGGGCGGTTGAGGCGATGCAGATTGCAGATAAGTACCGGGTGGCGATGCCCGCAAACTGGCCCAATAATGAATTGGTCAATGACCATGTGATTGTGCCACCGGCAACCGATGTCAAAACTGCACACGAGCGCCTGGCAAAGGCAAAGGCGGGTGAGTTTGAGTGTTTTGACTGGTGGCTCTGCCACAAGAAACTGCAAAGATAGGAGCAAGGATGCTTTCTGATATTCCCAAGAGACTTAAAGAGGTGGAGAAGGAAAAGATAGATTTAGAGATTTTGCGCGCCGGGATAATTGCCGAACTGGATGCGATTAACCTTTATGAGCAGATGGCGGCGCTGGCTGACAGTGACGATATCCGCAAGGTGCTTTTGGACATCGCCCGTGAGGAGAAGACCCATTTCGGCGAGTTTGAGGCGCTACTCTTGAAACTGGATGAGGAGCAGAAGAAGGAGATGGAGGAGGGCAAAAAAGAGGTGGAGGAGTTAATCGGGGATTAGGCGTGATTGAGCAGGAGGAAAGGCAGGCTTTCCAGGCGCTTTTGAGCAAGCCCGCGGTGATGGTGCCTTTGGTCATTTTCCTTTTATTTGTCTTGGCTCTGGCAGTACTGGTTGTGGTGAAGAATGCTGGCAGGGTGCAGGTTGGTCCAGCACCGGTTGTCTTAGGACCAATACCGACCGACACAACAATGGCAAGGGCTCGGCAGCAACTGCAGCGGGGGATTGAAAGGCTGGAGAAGCGGTTGAACGAATACCGACAGAAGGTTGATACCCTTGCTCCGTATCAGGATTCGGTTTTTAGGGTGTGCAGCGCAGGACTTGCCCGGCTCTGGAATGATTTTGCCGAGCTGGAGGAGGCTCGGACATATCAGGAGCGCAAAGAGAGGTTTTCCAAGACACGGGAGGCGTATGTGCAGTTGCGCCAGATGGTGAGCGATTTCGTCCGTTCGGTTGATTCGCTGGTATCCAGTAAAGAACTTGATTCCCTGGACAAAGAGTTTGAGAAGTTAATCAAATAAGGAGTTTTTCTCAATCCGTCGTCATCAATCTGTCTGGCAGATAGAGGTAGTTAAAAAGGGGTTTGACCCTGAGGCAAAAAGTGTTGAGAGTGATGCCCGAGATTTGGGATTAAAAAATATCGGCCCGGTGAGGATTACCCGGTTGTGGTTTGTGCAGGGGGAGTTGGGCAAAGATGATATTGAGCGGATCGCGGTAGAACTTTTTTGCGATCCGGTTATTGAATCCTGTACTCTCCGACTTTTAAAAGAAGGCAGGCTGGAGCGGGTGATTGGTTTTGAGGTGCTTTATAATGCTGGTGTGATGGATCCAAGTGTGGGAAGCGTGCTCAGGGCGCTTGCTGATATGGGGTATACCGGCTGCCAGGTGAGAAGCGGCAGGCGGTTTCAGTTTGGTAGGGTTTTAACTGAAAAGGAGGAGGTTTTACTTGGGCGCGGGCTCATTTTTAACCCTCTTATTCAGCACTTGGGAAAGACTGGAGAAGTGGTTTTTGCCCAGCCCGAACCATACCGTTTCCGCGCCGAATTTGTGAAAATCAGGGGTTTAAGTGATGAGGAACTTCAGAAAATTTCACGGCAGCGACTCTTGGCGCTTTCTACTGATGAAATGCGCCTCATCCGCCGTTTTTTTGAGCGCTTGGGCAGGGACCCAACCGATGTAGAACTGGAAACATTTGCCCAGACCTGGTCAGAACATTGCCAGCACAAGACTTTTAAAGGTGAAATCCAGTTCGGTAGCCGGAGGATTAAAAATATCTTAAAATCGTTTATCATCCGGGTTACCGAAGATTTAAATCTACCCTGGGTGCTTTCGGCTTTTCACGACAACTCCGGGGTGATTGAGTTTGATAATGATTTTGGGATTAGTTTCAAGGTTGAAACCCATAACCACCCTTCAGCGCTTGAGCCTTACGGTGGTGCGGCGACTGGAATAGGTGGTGTGATTCGCGACTGCCTTGGTACCGGGTTGGGTGCCAAGCCAATTCTGAATACCGATGTTTTCTGTTTCGGATATTTGGAGACAAATTTTGATGAATTGCCAAAAGGTGTGTTGCATCCCCGGCGGGTGATGAAAGGGGTTGTTAGTGGGGTTCGTGATTATGGTAATCGGATGGGCATACCTACTGCTAATGGTGCGGTTTATTTTGACCAGGGGTTCTTGAATAACCCCTTGGTTTTTTGCGGAACTGTGGGAATTATACCCAAGGATAAACTGAGGAAAAGGGTTCGTCCTGGGCAGGCGATCGTACTTTTGGGTGGCAGGACCGGCAGAGATGGCATTCATGGGGTTACCTTTGCATCACAGGAACTTGACAAAAGTTCTGGTGAGTTCTCCTCCAGCGCCGTTCAGATTGGTAATCCCATCGAGGAGAAAAAGCTCTTGGATTTGGTACTGGCTGCTCGTGATAAAGGGTTGCTCAGCGCAATCACCGACTGCGGGGGCGGAGGATTATCAAGTGCGGTTGGCGAACTTACAGCAAAGACGGGCTGTGAGGTGGAACTGGACAAAGTGCCACTAAAATATCAGGGTTTGACTCCAGCAGAAATATGGGTCTCCGAGGCTCAGGAGAGGATGGTGGTTTTTGTTGAGCCGGAAAATGTGTTAGCCCTCACCCGGCTGGCTCAAGATAATGATGTTGAGTTAACGGTTATTGGCAGAGTAACAGGCACGAAGAGATTAATCCTAAAATATCGCAATCACATTGTGGCCGACTTGCCAATGAAATTTCTTCATCAGGGTTGGCCCGTTAAAAAGAGGTTGGCAAGATGGATTCAGCCCGATCTGCCCGAACCTTTCATCCCCAATTACCACAACCTTAACTCGATTCTCCTGAAACTGCTCGCCGCGCCTAATATTGCCAGTAAAGAGTGGGTGACAAGGCAATATGACCACGAGGTGCAAGCAGGGACTGTTGTTAAACCTTTCTGTGGTAAAAACAATAGCGGTCCAAGTGATGCCTGCGTGATGATGCCGGTTGCAGGTTCAAAGCGTGCTTGTGTTGTTGCCTGCGGTCTTTGTCCTCGGTATGGTTTGATTGACCCGTACTGGATGGCAGCGTCGGCGATAGACGAGGCGTTGCGCAATATTGTGGCGGTAGGGGGGGATATTGAGCGGACGGCAATTTTAGACAACTTCTGTTGGGGAAGCCCAGACCAGGATGAACAACTGGCTGGACTTGTGCGTGCGGCCGAAGCCTGCTATGATATTGCCCGTGCTTATCGGGTACCTTTTATATCGGGCAAGGATTCACTATATAATGAATTCCGGACCGAGGCTGGCGAGACGCTGCCGATTCCAGGAACCCTCTTAATCTCAGCCCTTAGTGTGATTCCTGACGGTACAAAAACCGTTACCGCCGATTTCAAGTGTTCTGATTCTCTGATTTATATTTTAGGAGAGACATTTGAGGAATTAGGTGGGAGTGAGTTTATGCGTCTTCATGGCGGATTGGGGAGAGGGGTTCCTAAGGTCGATGCCAGGCGGGCACGCCAACTTATGCGCTGCTTAGGTAAGGCAATAACCGATGGCTTGGTTCTTGCCTGTCACGACATCGCTGATGGTGGGCTCGGAGTGGCACTTGCAGAGATGGCTTTTGCCGGTGGTTTCGGGTTTAAGATAAACCTGCGCAAGGTTCCCGGTGCCCATCATTTTCCTCGGGATGAGTTGCTTTTATTTAGCGAGTCCAACAGCAGGTTTTTGTGTGAGGTCTCGCCGGCGCAGGCAAAAAGGTTTGAGCGTTATTTCAGGGGTATTCCTTACGGAGTGATTGGCAAAACCAACAGTGATGGGGTAATGGTGATTACCGGTTTAACTGGTGCTGAGGTGGTAAAACTTAATATCGAGGAAGCGGAAAGGGTGTGGCGGCGTTCATTAACAGCAAAACTTTAAAGTGGTATTTATTCTTGATCGTCGGTAAGATAGGGGTCGATAGGAGACCTGGCCATAAGCCGGATTAATTCCTCATTAAAGCGCTGGGCAGGATAGTAGCCGAATACTTTGAGGATGTGATTCTTGGCAATCACCTCATGAACGAGGGCGAGGTTTTTGCCCGGGACAACCGGGATGGTCACCAGGGGGATTTTGACGCCTAGGATCTCAGAAAACTGTTCATCAATTCCCGCCCGCTCGCATTCCACACCGCTTTTCCAGGGGATTAACCTTACTTCCACTTCGATTCTTTTCTGAACTCTGATTGCTCTGACACCGTAAAGGCTATAGACGTCAACAATGCCCACACCCCGGACTTCAATATGATGGGCAAGTGCGGGTGATTTTGCAGCCGAATAACCCATAAGAATCCCAGTTCCCCGGCGCAGGACCCGGACAAGGTCATCGGCAACAAGGCGATGACCGCGGTCAACAAGGTCAAGGGCGCACTCGCTCTTCCCGATACCAGATTCCCCAGTTATCAAAAGACCGACACCGAATACATCCACAAGGTCACCATGGATATAGGTTTCGGGCGCAAGGCGATAGTCAAGAAAAGCACTCAAGCGATGGATAAAGTAAGTGGTATCAAGTGGGGTCCGGAGAACCGGCACTTGGATTCGGTTTGCCTCAGTAACCCAGGGTTCAGCTACAGGGAGGTTCTTGGTGATTATTACTGCCACCGGGTTGAGTTCAAGAAATGTCCGGACCGCATCAGCATACTGCTCTTTTGACAGTGTATTGAGGTATGATAGTTCAGTACTACCAACAATCTGGATGCGTTCCCGGAGGAAAACCCCGGTGAAACGGGCAAGCGCCATGCCGGGTCGGTTGATGTCTGAGGTAACAACATAATGGTTTTCCAGTCCCCCCTTACCGGCAATCAATTCCAGTTGCCACTCCTCTTTTTTCTCCTCAAATAGCGTGCCCACCGTTATCTTTTTGGGAAGAGAGGGGGGCTGTTCAATACCAGAACCCATATAGGTTATGATTACAACTTTGGTTTTTCTCTCCCGGCGTGGCGGCGTCGGGCGCGAATTTTTTCAAGGTGTCGTTCCAACTGGATGGTAATTTTGTCGGCGAGATCGTTTATCGCCTGATACATATCGTTGCCATGGCCTTTGGCAGCAAAAACAAAGTGGCCAGAGTGGACTTTGCCTTCAGCCACATCAAATGCCCGGTCACGGAAAAGAATGATTTCTCCCTTGGAAATCTGATGGTCAAATTTGGCAAGTTTTTCCATTTTTTTGTTTACATAATCACGGAGGTGAGGTGTGATTTCAAAATGACGACCGGTAATATTGATTTGCATGGGTCCTCCTATTTATAAAAATATAACCCAAATATTGGGAAAAGTCAAATAATGCGACAATTTTTCCATCAGTCTTAAAGTTCCCGCCTTCCCTCAAATGCCCGGGAGATGGTTTCCCGATCCGCGAGTTCCAAGTCACCACCAACAGGTATGCCCCGGGCAATGCGGCTGACCCTGACACCTAACGGTTTTAAAAGTTGGGCGATGTAATTTGCGGTTGCCTCGCCCTCAACTGTCGGATTGGTGGCCACGATTATCTCGACAATCTTTTCTCTGCGAACACGCTCAACGAGTTCTTTAATGTGAAGGCTTTCGGGTCCGACATTATCAAGCGGCGAGAGGACCCCGCCAAGGACATGGTAGGTGCCGCGATGCTCGCCAGTTTGTTCGAGCACGAACACATCTTGGGGCTCTTCAACAACACATATAGTTGAATGGTCCCGTTTTTTGTCAGCGCAGATAGGGCAGAGGGCATCTTCGGTGAAGTTGAAGCAGAGCGGGCAGAGATGGAGCTGGTTTATCGCACTTTCAACAGCAGCAACTAATACCTTACCATTATCAGGATTTTTTAAGAGGTGGAAGGCGATGCGCTGAGCCGATTTCCTCCCGATACCCGGCAGTGATGTTAATACATCAACCAGGCGCCCAAGCGAATCCTTCATTTTTCCTCCACCTCGCCAAAGATTTCTCTAACCTTGGTGTTGATGTTGTCCACTTGGGGGATGGTGGGGTGGACTACTACCTCTATGCGGGCAGTAATGCCGGTTACTTCTGAGAGGAACCGTTCAATTTTCTCCCGATGGCTTTCAAAATGGTGGATGTTTCCCTTGTGTTCAGGTGCGAAGGCGATGGTAAGGGTATTGTCTTTCCAGGATATAGGGGTTAGAAAATTCAACACCTTTGCCAAAGAGGAGCGGTAGGTATGGATTTTCTTAAGGGTTTTTGACCAGATGGCGCTCGCTTCCTCATCATTTTTTGCTGGTGGTGGGTCGGGCAGCGGGGGGTTGGTTACCTTGTCGTGCGGGGAGACAGGTTCTTGCGAATGATTATTTGGCTCTAATTCCATAAGTTCCAGGGTGATGATCTCAAGAAGGATTTTGGGCAGAAGGGAGTTTTTGGCTTTTTCCTCGTTTCGGCTCAGGAGGTCAACTATTTTCATCAACTGCTTGGAGGTAAAGCGTTGTGCCTGGTTATTAAGGCGGGCAACCTCTTCGGGCAATAGTGCGGAGTCAGGACTCGTAATACCAAGTTTTGCCCAAAGGAGGTTGCGGAAATGGTTGACAGCACCCGCGTAAAACTCCATCAGGTCGTAACCGGAGGTAAAAAGATTTTCAATGAATTCAATCATCGGCTTGGGGTTACCAGCGGCAATCATCTCGGCGTATTCAAAGAAGATGTTTGTGGGTACGATGCCGAGTAGCTCTTCCACATGGGACAGTTCAATTCCCTCAGGGCTGTAGGTGGAGAGTAGGTCTAAGAGCCCTTCGGCATCACGAATTGCCCCATCCGCACGCCGGGCAATAGCGCTTAACGCCTCGGAGCTGATTTTGATGTTTTCCTTTTCGGCGATCCATTGCAGACGCTGGACGATTTCTCCAGGTGTTGCCTTCCGAAAGTCAAACCGCTGGCACCGGGAGAGAATGGTGAGGGGAACCTCGTGAGGAGCGGTGGTGGCAAAGATGAATTTGGCATGGGGTGGTGGCTCCTCAAGCGTCTTGAGGAGGGCATTGAACGCCTCCTTGGTGAGCATATGGACCTCGTCAATGATATACACCTTGTAGCGCAGGCTTGCCGGTGCATATTTGATGTTTTCCCTTAGTTCCCGCACCTGGTCAATCCCGCGGTTGGAGGCACCATCGATCTCTAAGACATCAAGGCTGCGGGAATTGGTGATTTCCACACATGCAGAGCATTTGTTGCACGGGGTAGTGGTTGGTTTTTGATAGGCAAGGCAGTTGAGGCTTTTGGCAAGGATTCTGGCACTGGTGGTTTTCCCTACTCCCCTGGGACCAGCAAAGATATAGGCGTTGGCGAGCCGGTTATGCTCAATCGCCTTGGTGAGGGTGTTTTTGACATGGTCCTGTATCAGGAGTTCGGCGAATGTTTGGGGTCGGTATTTCAGGGTTAAGACCTGGCGGCTCTCCATTTTACAACTTCATTCCGGTCGTGCCAGGACCTTCGCGCAGTTGGCGAGAGGGTCTGAAGGGCTCTGGCTCCAGCCAGGCACCCCGATGACTGACGATAAGACCGCTTACCGTTGCTACCTTCCGGTCCTGGCGGGGTTCACGGCAACCGTCATCATCGGACCCAACCTTCATCACCAGGACCCGGTTCAGACTGGGCTCGCGCCAAACCGAACTCAGGGTCCCTTTCAGCCCCGCATAGGCGGGTTTCGGGTTACAGGGGACCGCCAACCCCCCGCATAGCACGACCGGAAACATTAGCGCATCATTAGCGATGGTTCCACAAACAGCCCTTTCGTATCAATGGTATCGGTTATGATGCCACTGTTAAGCAACCGGGTGGCAAGGAGCTGAACCGCGGGTCGGTTAATTTCAACGAGGCGCTGGAACTGGGGCAAACGGCAGAAGCCGCAGGAAGTTTGACAATAAGGGAAGTAATTCCCTAAAGTCAATTTTGCCTCCTCAGGTTTGCTGTCAATGCGGTCAACCGCCATGTCAAGGGCAATCTTTAGGCGGGTGCGCTGGGCACGGCTGGTCTTTTTTAAAAAATCAGGGCTGAAGCCAATTGCACACGCGGGGAAGGGGCTGGTAATGTAGCGGGTGGTGATGGAACTTATGGTGTCAAATTTCGCCAAATCTAATGGGCAC
This sequence comes from candidate division WOR-3 bacterium, assembly GCA_039801245.1. NCBI lineage: Bacteria > Pseudomonadati > Caldifarciminota > Caldifarciminota bacterium. The sequence goes on along the minus strand of JBDRUF010000031.1, from coordinate 6,433 downwards.
ACCGCCGGTTCAACAAGCCAGGCGGCATCAAGTTCGCCGGCATTCAGTTTGGCGGTTAGAGTGGTGAGTGAAGCCTCGGTCAGTTTGACATCAGTTACTTTGAGGCCGGCAGCGGTTAAGAGATAAGGGAGATAGTCACGCATTATTGGCGGATAGCCGATCCTTTTGCCTTTTAGGTCCAAGATGGTTTTGATTTTGCTCTTTTTTGCTTTTGCCAGCACATCAACCGGCAGGGCGGGTCGGAACTCAACCGCCAGAAATACCTTGAGCGTCTCTTTGTTGTTATTTAAGTATTTGAAGACCGTGCTCCAGGGGAATACGCCGATGTCGGTTTCACCGGCAAAGAGTCCGGCAAGAGCCTTTTCCGGGTCAGAGTAGTAAACCAGTTCTGGAATGATGCGGTTCTTTTGAAAGAGGGTGTCATCAACGGCAATGAGAAAAGGCAGGCTTATTGCCGAACTGTCGCAGGCGAATTTAAGGGTGAGCGGTCGGTTCTCCTGTAATTGCGGGTAAAGGATGATGCCCACCAGGACCGCGGCTAAAATGACGATGATAACTGTTAAAACTTTCGTCATTTTCGCTTCCTTTCGTTCATTTGCTCAATTTTTTATACATTTCGTATGCCCACGCCGCCTTTTCCTTATCCCCGCTTTCCCGAAAGCAGTGGACAAGGTTGAGATAGGCTTCGGCATTGTTTGGGTTAATCTTTGTCGTTATCGTCAGGTTGGCAATTGCCTGTTTTAAGAGGGTCTTGCCTTCCTCCTTTCTTTTCCCCTCAATGAAAGCAAGACCCAAGCCGGTCTGACTTACCCCGAGCAAGAGATAGATATTCTCTAACTGGAGGGGGTGCTGATTGCTGAGAAAGATGCCCGCGGTGTCAGCCGGTGTCAAGGGAATGAAGTCCTTTTGCTCCCGCAGTTGCGGGAAGTAGAGATAGACAAAGCCACCCCCTTTATAACCAAGGCGGGAAAGGGTGCTGTCGATTGTCTTTTCAAGCGGACTGGTGATTTCCAGATAGCCCTGGGGGACGATTTCGGCAGATACTTGAGAAAAGAGCAGGCTGCGCGTCTGTTCAGGGAGACGGCTTACCGGAACAACGGTGTTTTCAATCACCTTAATGAATGAGACCATTGCCAGGCTGTCCTTTTTCGCCTGATACTGGCTGATGCCGAGGTTAAAGAGGGTGGTGTAGTCGTAAGGGTCGTGTTGGAGCGCCAGGAGGAAATAGGATTCCGCAGCGTCCCGATACTGGTTGGAGGTGTCACCCTTGGTTTCTGCGGAGGCACGCAGGAGCGCACTGCCAAGCCGGGCAGCGGTGACATTGATGTTGTTTGAGGCATAAAACATCTTGGATGTCACCTGGGCAATCTGGGTTAGCTGCTTTGCCTGACCCAAATCCTTTTCAATATAGCGCTTGAGGTCCTCAGGCGGGGCATAGCGCTGCTTTTCCACCAGTTGGCTGGCGATGGCGCGCACCCTTTCGGCATCGCTCTCTTTTAAAAGGTTGGTCAACTCCTTTTGGGCGCTGTCCAGCCTTGCCTGGTAAATATCCAGCGCCTTTTGATAATAATATCTGGTTGAGTCCCAGCGGGTGCGCCTCCCTTCTTTGGAGAAGAGGCTGTCCGGCTTCTGCAAAAAGTAGAGTCCAATGAGCGAATATGCTTCGGCGCTACCGGTGTTGAGCGCCAGCATCTCCTGTGCCGTCTTGAGCATGTCTTCATATTTGCCCAGAGCGCTGTAGGCGTTGGCAATCAGGGTGTAGGTCTGGGATTTGGCAGGGTCAATCAGAAGTGCAGCACGGGCATAGGCAACCGCCTTTTGGGGATTGCCGGCATTAAGGTTTTCCCGGCTGGCGGCGATGAGGGCGGTCCAGACCCAGTGGCTCTGTTCCTCGTCCTTCTGGATGTCGGCGGCGATGGTGGAGTCGCGCTCAAGCGCAGTGAGGAAGTGCTCGGCTGCGGGCGAGAGTTGATTCAACTGGGCATCGCACATTCCGAGCCAGAGATGGATATTGGCAAGGGTGGTGTTATCAGCGGTGGTACCGTATTGCTCAAGCGCCTTCTGAAACTGCTCGCGCGCCCGCTCATAACGCCCCCCCTGATAATGTATCCGTCCGCCCCGTAAAAGCGCATCCAGCGGCACGCTTTGTGCCCAGGTTATGCTCCACAGGGCAACAATGGTCAAAATTGACCGGCGAAGGTAAGTCATTTGTGTCCTCCTGAGATAGTTAATCAATTATGTTAAAAATCATAACCAATTCCTTGGCGGTGTCAACGAATAAATTATTTTGCTGGGGAAAATAGGGCTTGGGCTGTGTTTAGCCTTCGCTCTGGAATTTCAGAACTATGTTTTGGTTTTTCCATAACTTATTAATAAGATAAAAATCGGGTACGCCCGTCCCCTCCACCCTCTCCCCACCCGCCCCTGTTTTCCGGTTGAATTAAGCGTGGGACAGGATTTTGCACCCGGTTGGCGTTTGAAATTGACTCTGATTGAAAGAGAAAAGTTCAGGTGAGGGCACCTTGCCCGGCACCGGCCACCGGCACAGACAACGGATACGGTTGGGTTTCTGGCATTCCAAACTTGCCGAGGAGTTCCTGTTTCTCGGAAGGAAAATGGTTTCGTCGCCGATTTAATAAACAGCATTAAAAGGAGATAATAGCGGCTGTGATGAAAAAAGATAAAATTATTTCTTGACAAAAGACTTGGGAAACCTTATATTAAGTTGTAAGGAAAAGGAGGCACGATGGCATGCATGAAGCGCGGTGTTAAGAAAACCGCAAAGAAGACGGCTAAGAAGACCGCAAAGAAAAAGAAGAAATAGCTGTCAATATCAAGAAGGGGGCAGGAGCCCCCTTCAATTTTATGGAAGTCATCTGTCAGCAGTTTGTTCTTGATAAAAACCTTGATTCCCTTTTAACTGCCCTGAAGTGCAGCGGTAGTGTTACTGTTAATTCGCTGCCGCTACCAGTGCAGACATTGCTTGCCGGCTGGCTGGCAAAAAGTCTGAAGAGGTTGGTGGTTTTAATTCCAGGCGAAGGTAACCAAGCGCAGGTCTGCTTTCAAGACGGCAGGGGGCTTTACCCGGAGGTTCCTTTCCTTTTGTTTGCCCGGGAGTCCTTGGCTTTCTGGGAGAGTCTCAAGGCAAGGGAAAATTCACCGGTGGTGATTGTTGCCGCAAGGTCGGATTTGGAAGCCCCAGCACCAGTCTGGCAAGGTGACCAGGCGCAGTTATCGCTGCACTCAGGGGAAGAGGTGCTTAGGGAGCGGTTGATAACCTGGCTTGAAGAAAATGGTTATGAGCGGGTTGACCTTGTTACCGAAGCCGGTGAATATGCAACCCGGGGGGGAATCGTTGACATTTTTCCAGAGGATAAGGAGCTGCCGCTGCGGGTGGAGTTTTTTGACAATTCGGTGGTTTCGCTGCGGGAGTTTGAACCGTTGAGTCAGCGTTCAAAGCAGGTGGTGAACGAGGTCAAGATATTTAGCCGGCGCCCACCAGAGTCAACCGGGATGGCGGCGATAGAACTCCTACCAAAAGAGGCGGTGTTTATCGGTTTGGGTGATGGCGGCTATGGCAATTTCATTGTCAAGTTTACCAGTGATGAGCCAGAGATAACCCTTGATTACCAGCCCGCACCGGCTTATCTGGGCAACTTCAAATTACTTCGCGCTGAGATTGAGGGGTCGGAACGAAATTATACTGTTGTGGCGGTATCCGAGCATCACCGGCATCGTTTGGAGAGTTTGCTGGGTGAGAAACCGGATTATGTTGTTGGCGGTCTCAGTGGTGGTTTTGTCAGCGAGACTCGCAGGTGGGTGGTGCTGACTGAAAGGGAGATTTATGGAACCCCGGTTGTCGGTATGGCTCGGCGCAGGTTCAAGGGTGTGCCGGTTGACAATCTCATCTCCCTGCGTCCGGGTGATTATGTGGTTCACATTGATTACGGGGTCGGGGTATTTGCCGGGACAAAGCGGCTCGAGCACAGTGGGGTGGAAAAGGATTATCTCGTCCTGCAATATGCAGGAAAGGACCGGGTTTATGTCCCGGTGGAAAACCTTGGGCTGATTGACCGTTATATCGGCGATACCAAGGAGGCACCAAAACTTGACCGTTTGGGTAGCAGGTCCTGGCTCTGGGCAAAGGCAAAGGCGGCACGGGCAAGCGCGGAATATGCCGAGGAGTTGATTGAAACCTATGCCCGCAGGGCAGTCATGCGCCAGGAACCGCTACCGGCAGAGCCGCGGTGGCTCGCCGAGCTGGAGGCGTCTTTTCCTTATCAGGAGACCCCGGATCAGTTACAGGCGCTTAGAGAGGTGCAGGAGGATTTGATTCGGGGCGTGCCGATGGATAGGTTGATATGTGGCGATGTTGGTTTTGGCAAGACCGAGATTGCCCTGCGCGCGGCATTTCAGGTGGCGACAAACTGCAAACAGGTGGCGCTTTTGGCGCCAACGACTGTGCTCTGTTATCAACATTATACCAATTTCCAACGCCGGCTGGAGAGATTTCCTTTGCGGGTGGAGATGCTGTCACGGTTTGTTTCTCTGGAAAGACAAAAGGAAATCATCTCCGGTCTGCGTGCGGGAACGGTGGATATTGTTATCGGCACCCATGTTCTATTGAGCCCCAAGGTGGCTTTCAAAAACTTAGGGCTGTTAATCATTGATGAGGAGCAGCGATTCGGTGTGCGCCAGAAGGAGCAGATTCGCCGGCTCAGGGCAGATGTCAATGTCTTGAGTTTGAGTGCAACCCCGATTCCCCGGACGCTCTATATGGCACTTGCCGGTATCAAGGACATTTCAGCAATTCACACCCCCCCACCGGGCAGAAGAGAGATTCTGACCGAGGTTGCGGAATGGGATGATGGTCTGATTCAGAGTTATGTTTACCGGGAGTTGAATCGTAAGGGTCAGGTCTTTTTTGTCCACAATGAGATTAAGAGTCTTGGCGAGATGGAAAGGCGGCTACGGAGGATTCTGCCGGATGTGGAGATGGTGGTTGCACATGGAAGAGTGGCAAGCCGGCGGCTGGCAGAAATCTATCTTGATTTTGCTGCGGGGAGGTATCAGTTGCTTTTGTCAACGGCAATAGTGGAATCTGGTATTGACCTGCCCAATGTCAACACCATTATTGTCAGCCAGGCAGAGCGATTCGGGCTGGCGGATTTGCATCAGTTGCGGGGTCGGGTTGGACGCTCGCAGGAGCAGGCTTACGCACTCTTTCTGGTCTCTGACAGAAAGGGGATGAGTGCTGAGGCACGCAAGCGGCTTTCCGCAATTCTCGCTTATTCGCAATTGGGTGCGGGCTATCGCCTGGCGCTGCGCGATATGGAGATCCGCGGTGTCGGCAATCTTTTGGGAACCGAGCAGCACGGTCATATTGCCCGGGTTGGGTTTAACCTTTACACCCAGATGCTGAAGGAGGCGATTGTCCGTCTCAAGGGTGAGGAGGCACCAATTGAGCCGAAACTGAAACTGGAAATCAGCGCCTTCATTCCCAAGGGGTATATCGGCGACTCCTTTCAGCGCATCGCCATCTACAAGCGGCTTTTGGGTGTGGAAAGGGAAGAGGAGCTTGAGGAGCTGCGAGCGGAGTTAAAGGACCGGTTTGGCTCTTACCCAGCAGTTGTGGAAAATCTTTTCCAAATGGCTTTGGTGCGGCTGCGTTGCCGGCAAAAAGGAGTTCTTGAGGTGAGCCTGAAAGGGGGGAGGGCAACAGTGGTTACACCAGAGCAAACATTCAGCCTTGAAGGCGGTTTAACTGAGCTTCTTGAGTTCCTGAATAAGGTCAGGTTGTAAGCCTGTGATTTCAATCCTTCTGCCTCCGGGCACAAGCGCAAGGTAAATCCGGATGCTATTTTCCGGCAGGAGGTTTTCTGCCCTTTCTGCCCATTCAATCAGGCAGACCCCATCACCGCGCAGATAGGAGTCAAGCCCAATCTCAATGAACTCCTCCTGGGAGCGGATGCGGTAAAGGTCAATGTGATAGACCGGGAATTTGCCCTCGTATTCGGTGATGATGACAAAGGATGGGCTTTTGACCGTGTCCTTGACACCAAGACCACGCGCAAACCCTTTAATCATTGTGGTCTTGCCTGAACCCAGTTCGCCGTAAAAGGCAACAACCGCACCTGGTTTTAAAAATTTTGCCAGCCTTTCACCCAAAAGGATGGTTGCCTGCTCGCTTGTTGTTTCAAAGACCAAAGTCCCTAAACCATTTCAATGCTCATTGCGGTCGCTTCACCACCACCCAAACAGATGGCGGCTAAGCCCTTTTTCAGATTGCGCGCCTTGAGGGCATAGATAAGGGTAACAAGGATTCTTGCGCCGGAGCAGCCAATCGGGTGCCCCAAAGCAATCGCACCGCCATTGACATTGACCCTGTCCCAGTTCCAGCCGAGTTCCTTGCCATCAGCAAGCACCTGGGCGG
>JBDRUF010000030.1 GCA_039801245.1 candidate division WOR-3 bacterium | reverse complement strand
AGTTTCAGATGGCGCTGACCAACCGCAAACTGGCAGAGGATGTGGAGGCGGTGTTCTTTGTCCCATCGGAAAGGTATTTTTACCTCAGTTCCTCACTGGTGCGGGAACTGGCACGGGCAGGTGGTGAACTCTCCTGCTTTGCCCCTAAAGTGGTAATTGAGGCGCTGAAAAGGAAACTGGGCAGATAGGTGCGTTTTGTTGACGAGGCGGTAATATCGGTCAAGGCTGGTGATGGCGGCAGGGGCTGCGTTTCATTCCGCCGGGAGAAGTTTGTGCCGAAAGGGGGACCTGATGGCGGTGATGGTGGTAATGGCGGCTCGGTTATTATTAAAGGTGATGGACATCTGCAAACCCTTGCCGATTTCCTCTATCATCGCCGTTATCAGGCAGAAAGGGGTCAGCACGGAATGGGCAAGAACCGGCATGGCAAAAATGGTGCGGATGTGATTCTGCCTGTTCCCTTAGGAACAGATGTTTATGATGCCCTGACCGGTGAGAAATTGGGAGAGGTCTTGCAAGAGGGGCAGGAACTGACTGTTGCCAAAGGTGGCAAGGGTGGCAGGGGCAATGCCCATTTTGCCACGCCTGTTGACCAGGCACCAAGAATTGCTGAACCCGGGGAGAAGGGTGAAGAAAGAAGCCTGAGGCTGGTTTTGCGGCTTTTGGCAGACATTGGCATTGTCGGACTTCCCAATGCGGGCAAATCAACCCTTTTACGTGCCCTCACTTCTGCCCGACCCAAGGTTGCCGACTACCCCTTTACCACAATTACCCCAAATTTAGGTGTTCTCAAGGGCAAAAACTTTCGTTTCACCATTGCCGATATGCCCGGAATTATCAAAGGTGCGCATCAGGGAAAGGGTTTGGGTCTGAGGTTTCTGCGCCATATTGAACGGACAAAGATGCTAATTTACCTTGTTGATGCGGCAAAAGCAGACCCGAAAGGTGATTTTCAGCAGTTGCAGGAGGAGTTAAGGCTCTATGACCCGAATCTACTAAAACGCCCGGCAATCTTGGTTCTGAACAAGGTTGACCTGTTGGGTAAAAGGCGACCAAAGATAAATGTTGAGATGCCATCGGTCTGGGTTTCTGCCCTATTAGGTGAGGGTCTTGATAGGTTGCAGAGGCTGATTGCCGAGCGGTTCCCCTCCTGAATTGATGAAAAACGAACTGTTCTTTGACCTGTACGCAATTGAGCGGATGACCGAGTTCAGGCTGAAAAACCTCCTTCAAAAGTTCCAAACCCCAGAGGCAATATTCGGTGCCGAGCAGGATGATTTGCTGGCGGTCCCTGGGGTTGATGAGGAACTGGCAAAGGCGATTCTGTCATATCAGCGCAGCAAACAAACCGCTGAGCGCATCAAAAGGGCAGAAAATCTCGGGGTGCAGGTGATAGGTTATCTTGAGGAAAACTTTCCCAAAAACCTCAGAGGGGTTGCCCATATGCCGCCGGTGCTTTTTATCCGCGGTGAGATTAGGGAGGAGGATGAGCAGGCGGTTGCGGTTGTGGGGACAAGAAGACCATCCCATTACGGTGCCCAGGTTGCGGAAAACCTTGGAAAGGAACTGGCAGGGGCGGGTATAACCGTAATCAGCGGGCTGGCGCGCGGGATTGATACCTATGCGCATAAAGGTGCCCTGAATGCCGGTGGCAGGACGATTGCGGTGTTGGGCTGCGGGATTGATGTCTATTACCCGCCTGAGAACCGGCAGCTGTGCGAGGCGATTGTCAAACAGGGCGCGGTGATAAGTGAGTACCCCTTAGGTATGGAACCATTGGCGATGAACTTTCCCAAGCGGAACCGGATTATATCGGCATTGGCAAAGGCGGTGGTCGCGGTTGAGGCAGGAGAAAAATCAGGGGTCCTTAATACCTGTGCTTGGGCAAAGGAGCAGGGGCGAGAGGTTTTTGCAGTTCCAGGCAGAATCGGGGATGAAAGAAGCCTCGGCACCAACCGGCTGATTCGGGATGGGGCAAGGATTTTAACTGAACCCGGTGATATCCTCTCCTGGCTTGGGATCAAGGCGAAAGCGCTGCCGTTAAAGGAGGTGGCACTGGCAGAGGAGGAAAAACCGGTGCTGGAGGTGATTAAGGGTGAACCGGTCCATATTGATGAGATATGTGAGGCGCTGGGAATGCCGATGCAGCAACTTTTGAACCTACTCTTTCAGCTTGAGGTCAAGGGGGTAATCAAACAGTTGCCGGGAAAGTTTTTTGTCCGTGCCGGTTAATCCGCGGCAATCTCCAAACTGATATCGGCTGCAGGTGCGGAGTGGGTCAAGGCGCCAACAGAGATATAATCAACACCGGTGCGTGCCACCGCCTGGACATTTTTCAATGTGATACCACCGGATGCCTCAAGTTTTGCCTGCCCAGCATTTATCTGCACCGCCCGGCGCAACTGTGGCACGGTCATATTGTCAAGCATAATCCGTTTGGCACCAGCAGCCAGCGCCGCCCGCAGTTCATCAATGGTCTTTACCTCAATCTCAACCGGCAGGCGGCTCTCCCGACACCGGGCGAGCGCCTCTTCAACCGAACCAACAAGGGCAAGGTGGTTGTCCTTAATCAAAATCATATCGTAGAGCCCCTGGCGATGATTCTTGCCACCGCCACAGCGCACCGCATATTTCTCCAGCTGCCGCCAGCCCGGCAGGGTCTTGCGGGTGTCAAGGATAACCGCCTTGGTTCCCTTGATGCGTGAGACAAACTTGGCGGTTTGGGTGGCGATGCCGGAAAGGTGCCGGATGAAGTTAAGTGCGGTCCGTTCAGCCGCAAGGATGGAACGAGCCGGACCAGAAACCCTTGCCAGAACCGCACCCCGCCGGAACCGGCTGCTATCTAAGTAAAATGGCTCAAACTGGATCCGGCGGTCAACCGCCTTGAAAACCTGACCGCAGATTTTGATCCCGGCAAGGATGCCGGTAGAACGGGCAACAATATGGGCGGTCGCCCTTTGCTTTTCCGGAATCAAAAGCCGCGAGGTGACATCACCAGAACCGATGTCCTCCTCCAGCGCCGCTTTAATGAGTTCGTTGATGGTCATTTTTACATACCTTTGAGTTCGGTCTCCAGCCTCTGCCGGGCTTCAACAAGCCGGTTCTCCTCCTGCCGCAACTTCGCCAGCTCCGCCTCTATCCGTTTGCGAACCTCATCCTCCTCTTTAGCACGCTGGGCTGCTGCTTTCCGCTCCTCCTCCTGAAGTTGACGCATCACCTGGACGCGCGCCTCAAACTCCACCTGCAGTTGCACCAACCTCTCTTTTAACTTACCCTCCTCCTCCTGAAGTCTCTGCAGTTCTGATTCCATCCGCATTCGGGTTTCTGTTAACTCCTTCACCCGCTCCCGTGCCTGCTTTTGCCCCTCCTCCAGTTTCTTCCGCTCGCTCTCCAGTTGCCCCTTTAACTCCGCCTCAATTTGGGCGCGGCGCTCGTTGAGTCTGCGAATCTCCTCCTCAACTTTCCTTTTTTCTGCCTCTCCAACCTTTCTCAACTCCGCTTCGGTGCGAGAGCGCCTCTCGGCAATCTTGCCCAATTCTCCTGTGATTTTCTTCAGTTCCGATTCAATGCGTGCCTTTGCGGCATTAGCCTCCTTTACCGCCTGGTGCGCCTGGTTCTGCATCTCCCCCGCCTTTTTCCGCTCGCTCTCCAGTTGCGCCCTTAAATCTGCCTCAAGTCGGGCGCGGCGCTCGTTGAGCTTGCGGATCTCCTCTTCAATCTGCTTGAACTGGATGGCAAACTGGTTTCTGATCTCGCCTTCCCTTTTTGCCAGCTCTTCACTAGCCCTTTGCGCGGACTCCTTCATTCTCTTTTCAGTCTCAAGCCGGGTATTCAGTTCTGTCTCGAGCTGAGTCCGTTTTTCGGTCAGTCTCCTGGTCTCCTCATCAAGTTTCGCTGTCGCCTCCTGAATCTTTGCCCTTAACTCCTCCTCCAACTTAGCGGCTCTTGTATTAAGCCTACCAATCTCCTCCTGCAGTTTTTTCATTTCGGCATCGGTGCGCGCTTTCAGTTCCAGTTCCAGTTGTGCGAATCGCGTTGCATTTTTGCGCAACTCCTCCTCAATGAGTTCGTTCGCATCTGTCGGATATGATTTCAGTTCCGCCTCGAGCCGGTTACGTCTCTCAACGATATTGGTAATGGCATCTTTGATTTTTTTCTGCTCAGCCTCAAAGTTGGCTTTTGCCTCTGCCTCCTCTTTTGCCCGCTGGCTGGCAAGCCGCTCTGCCTCCTGCTGCCGGATGCGGTCAGCCTCAAGATGGACCTTAAGTTCCATCTCCAGTTTATTCCGTCGTTCCCGGATTCGCTGCAGTTCCTCCTCCAGTTTTCTGAATTCGGTTTCCAGGCCTGCCTTTGCCTCTGCCCGCCTTTTTGCCTCTGCCTCCTCCTTTGCCCGCAGTGCGGCGAGCCGTGCCTCCTCCCGTGCCTTTTTCTCGGCTTCAGCACGCGCCTTTGCCTCTGCCTCCTCCCTTGCCTTCTGTTCGGCAAGGCGCCTCTCCGCCTCCCTCCTCTGGGCTTCAAGAGCTGCCTCCGCCTTTGCCCTTTCCTCGGCAAGCTTCGATTCCGCCTCGGCTCGTGCCTGGACCTCCACCTCCTTCTGGCTCACCGTCGGCTCAACCTGCGGGGTGACAACTGCCTCAGGCTCAGCCACAGCCGCCTTCTCCCCTAAAAGCAGCTCCTCAATCTTTGCCAAGAGAACCGGCGGATTAAATGGTTTGGTGATATAGGCATCCGCACCGGCATTCATCGCCCGCTGGATATCCTCAGGCGATGCAAGAACGGTAAATACCAGAATCGGTACCTCTCTAAATTCCCCCATCGCCTTCAGTACCCGGCAAACCGAATAGCCATCCATTTTCGGTAGCATCAAATCGAGAATGATGAGATTGGGTTTAAATGACCTTGCCTGGGTAATTGCCTGAAAACCGTCAAACGCGGTGGCAATGGTATACCCGCTCTGCTCCAGCCTCGTCTTGATAAGTTCAGACATACTACGGTCATCTTCTACTATTAAAATTTTCTTATTCATTAGTTCCCCCTATGATTGGTAAGATAAAACTAAAACTTGCGCCCTCCCCTAATACGGAGTTTGCCCAGACCTTGCCCTGATGGGCTTCAATAATAGCACGGACAATTGCCAATCCCAGTCCGATGCCAGGAGCATAAGGGTCAACCCGCTCATACTTAACAAATATCCTTTCAAGAAATTCATTGGGGATCCCCGGACCCTGGTCGGTGACGGTCACCTGCAGGTAATCGGCATCAGCCCCAACACCCTGCTGCGCGCGGATGGGCGAGTTTGGTTCAAGAATGCCCATATCTATCCTGACAACACCCCCTGCTGGTGAATGCTTGATGGCGTTGTCAAGGAGGTTGGTGAGAACCTGCAGGAGCCGGTCCCTATCACCAAGAACCCGAGGAAGGTCTTTAGAGATGTGGCGCTCAATTTTGATGCCTTTTCTAATAATGAAGAGCGAGAGGTTTTCTATGGCGGTCTCAACCAACTGGCTCAAATCAAGGGGCTGGAGATTTAGCGCCGCTCTGCCTGTCTCCATGCGCGCCGCCTCAAGCAGATTGTCCAGGGTGCGGTTAAGACGGACAACCCCCTCTTGGGCAATCTCCAGGTACCGGCGCTCCTTTTCTTCGAGCCGGAGACCGGCGCTTTCGGCAAGGAAAAGCAGCGCCTCCTTGATTACCGCCAGGGGAGTGCGCAGCTCGTGGGCTACCATCGCCAAAATGTCTGATTGGGAGGAGCGCCCTGGAACAACCACCGCACCGAACCTTAGCACCGACCCGTTCACAGTTTTACTGGTAATCGTTACCACACCTGGATTTGAACCTCCATCCTGGTTGAGCAAGAGGGGAATGGTAACCTCTCCAGATTTATTTGGGGGAAGAGGCTCTTGGACGGGAAGGAGCTCATACCACAATTTGCCAATTATTTGCTCGGGCGATTCATATCCTAAGAGCCGGGCAAGGGCACGGTTGGCAAATACAATCCGGTCCTCATTATCTGCAACCCAAAAACCCTCTTGCAAATCGGCGAGGCGACCAAATTCCTTCCGTAGTTCTTCACCCAGCGCTAACCTCATTTTCCTTCATCTCCGAACTCATCAAGGGTGCGCCCGACTTCACAAGAACTGTCTTGACGCTAAACACCCTTAATAAGGTTTGCCGCATACACATAATTTAACTAATAAAAGGGGATTGTCAAATCATTCCTCCTTGATTGCCAGAGCGCGGTATTTGGGATAGGTGTTTTGGAAAAGTAAAAGAACCTGGCGGGCAAACTGAGGATCAGGGGATTTTGCGATGAGTTCAGAAAATCTCCGCTCAAGCTCCTCAGGTTTGGAGTCAAACTCAATGGCCGTGGAGGAGAGCTGGTTGATAAGTTCCATCACCCAGCGCCGGGTTTTTAAGTCCATATTCTCCACCTTAAGTTCCCGGTTCATCTCAACAAAGATGGCACCAGCCGCAGTTGCCTTTTTCCTTTCCCTGGCAAAACCCATCTCCTGCTTCTCCAGTAGCAGCCTTTTTTCTGCCTTCACCGGCGCCGGGAGGCACGGCTTTTGCAACACCTCGGGCAGCTTCTGCCCGGCAAAGATGCCCTGCTTTTCCATCTCCTGATAAAGTGCCCGAACCTCATCAAGAACGGTTGTCACCCCTGATTCCGGCAGGTTCTGTCTCTCCGCCCATTTCCTCTCCCTTTGAATCAGCCCTTTTCCACGCTCCGGACTGTTGCGGGTTCTTTTTAAGATGGAAAAGACCCTTCTGCCAAACTGGCACAGTCCGGCAAGTTTCTCAAACTCAACCTCCTTTGCCTCAGGCGCGGTAATTATTCCGTAAAGGGTTTCCTCAAGAAGGGTGCGGATTATGCGGTTCTGGGTCATCCTCTTTACCCGCTCAACCCTTTTCGCTATCGGCTCTGCCCTTCTCTCTCCCAGGCGCTCGTCAATCTGCCTGATTTCGGTTCTCAATGGCTCGGGCAGGTTTTCGGTTTCCTGATTTATCACCTCCCTCCCCGCCGTTTCCCCTTTTAATGACAACCTCACCGCCTGGTTCAGTATGTCAATGATATCAGAAAACGATGCCTGGCAACCGGCAAGATACTGGGCAATAAGGTTGATTGATGGTCTTCTTATCCTCCCCTTTTCCAGACGCTGAAGATAGGTGTAATAACCCTTTGATTCCTGACCGAGCCTCAACGCCACCCTCCTTAAACTCAACCCTGCCCTTTTTCTAATCTGGCGCAACCGCTCGCCAATTTGACGGACAACTTCACCTTCAAAATCCAAACTCTCCATCAAATCAAGTATACTTATAAGTATACAAAATGCAAGTGGGTAAAATCGCTATATTTCTTTGAATTTCAATATCTTAGAAATAAATTCAACAATTTCAGACCCCACCCCCTATACCGTCCCCCTAAGGGTTTTGCAGGTGGTATCTCGGGTTGTGTTTTAGGTGGCTTTAGAGGCTATTTTGGATTTGGTATTGAGGAGGGATTTTGAGGTTGCACTGGAGGTGGTGGTTTGGGTTGGACATAGGTTCGTCGTTATGGCTCTTCCAGAGGTGGCAGAGGGTTTGGTAATCCCAGTTGCACCGGAGGCTGGTTCTTATGTCCGATAGGGTGCTATCAGGATGAGGACAAGCTTGACTGTTGAAGATAGGGATGGTAGTATAGAATAAAGGAGTTATCAGATGAACGAATGGGAGTATAAGTTTCTGCAGATTGATATCAATTTGAGCCCGATTCTGAAACTGGCACGCTGGGGCGTGCAGGTTCCGGGCGAGCCCAAGCCGCGGGATACGATGGAAGGGGTTGAGGCTTATGTGAATGACCTTGGGAAAGAGGGCTGGGAACTGGTCACGGTGATTAACGGCTCAGAACACAGCGGCATCATCACCAGGGCGATAATGTTTTTTAAGCGACCAAGAGCGCGGTCTTAATTCCCGGTCAGGCAGGATGGGTTTTAACTGGGTTGATATTTTGTCAATTGGCGTTGTTGCCCTGATTGGCGCATTGCAGTTTCTCAGGGCGATCAGGGATTTTTCCCTGGTGTTTTACGAGACGATTTTTATGGTCGCTGCGGTTGTTGGTGCGGTAAGGTTTTATCCCTTTGTGCAGAGATTGACGAGGTTTCCAGCGGTGGCATCATTTGCCTTGGTGTTTATAATCTTTCTGTTTCTGGCGTTTTTATGCGCCAGTTTGCTCAACTCCTTCATAGGGTTTGAGTTTGGCATCTTCAGTTATTTCTTTGGTCTGGGTCTGGCGATTGTCTGCGGTTTTGCCTTCGGGCATGTGGTTCTGCGGGCGCTCTCTATCGGTTCCAGTCCAACCAGACCCGACATTATTGTGAGTATCAAGCGTTCCTGGATGGCGAGTCAGGTCCTTTATTTTGGGGCGTTCCGGGAGTTTTTGGGGATTTTGCGTATCGCCCGTTACAATAAAATTTAGCCGACCGTCAGTTCGGTCTTTAGATAGGGAAGGACACCTGAGCCAACCCCAATGGTTTCAACACTCACCGCGCTGACCGCTTTGAGTGCGCTCAGGGCGTTACCCTTGATTGACCAGCGTCCCGGTTCGGGCAGAGAGGCAAGTTCGCCATTTTTGATGATTCTGCCAAAATAGAGGGTATTGGCAAAGTCGCCGGTGGTGCGGTTGGCGGTGTGAAAGCCTAAAAGGATTTTGATGAAAACACCCTTTTCAACCCCTTTTATCATATCACTAAGCGCGGTCGTGCCCGGTGCGATGAAGATGTCGTTGATGGTGCAGCGAACCGGTGCCTCATGCTCATCCTCAATCAGGACCGGTCTGCGCCTGCCATTGCCGGTTGACTCCACCTTATCACGCAGGGCGGTGGTGCGGTCATAGAGAAACATCTTGAGAATGCCCTGTTCAATTATCAAATTCTTGCGGGTGCGGGTGCCCTCATCGTCAACCACAAATGTGCTCTCGCCATAGGGAAAGGTGGCATCATCCCAGAGGGTGATAAGGCGGGACATCACCTGCTCGCCTAAGCGATACCGCGACATCCCTTCTTGAACGGTTGAGGCGTAAAGGTGTTCGGCAATCAGGCGCCGAACCATATCCTCAAGAAATACCGGATGGAGAATCACCGGCACAGTCCTGCCCTTCATATCTTCAGCCTCAGGTGAGGTCTCCTTTTCCGGGAGGTTGCGGGCGACCCTGGCGCCAAGTTCAGACACCAGTTCCAGTTCGGGCAGTTTTCTGTTGGCAAAAAAGTCAAAGTCCTTGTTATTTACCTCGGCGAATGCGGAAAATACAGTCCTTTCGGCGTAGGCAGGTTCGGTGCTGCCCTTGGTGGTTAAAAGCCGGCTCTCTTTACCAACCCTGATTGTCCCTTCAATGGTTTCAATTCTATTGGTCTCATAGGCGCGGCGCACCAAATCCTGGGCAAGTTGCTGGACTTTCCCGGGATTGTCAATGAGCTGCGCAACATCTGGGTCAAATGCGGGCAGGGGCGCCTCACCGGCGGAGATTGTGGCAAACCGAGAAAAGGGTGCAGGAGGCGCCTTGTCGAGTGCGGTGGTGATACCAAGTTCAATAAGGTTGAGGTTGGGTTCGGTAAAAGGGACATAGCCCATCCTGCCATCCTTGATAACCCGCAGGCACCCGGAGAGGATATCCTCGTTCAACTCCAGGGTGATCTCCTTGTTCTCAATGCGGGTGTCAAGGGTTCTATGAACGGTCAGAAAAAGTTCGAAGTCATCCAGCGATAGCTTTCTCAATGTCTTTCTCAGTTGTTCGCTGAATTTAAGTAGGTCCATAAATCACCCCTGAACCGAAAGGCTGACATATTCGTTATTTTTTATCCTCGTCCAGACCGGTCCACCATCACCGACAAACTTTGTCTGACCCTTGCCGCAGAAGCCGACATCGGCGATGGTTATGGGTCCGGCAAAGCCGTCAACATAACGCAGGGCATAAAGGGTTTTGGCAGAGAAGTTGGAAGGGTTGACCGTCTTGGTGATTTTGCCATCCTCAATCAGATAGCCAATCAGGACCGATGAGGACATCCCATCCTTTGAAACCGCCCCACCGGATGTGCCTTCAAGGATTATCCCCTTGGGGATGTCCTTGATGAGCTCCTCAAGGGTTTTGTACCAGATTTTCTCTGTTGCCGGCTGGATAAAGGTGTTGGACATCCGCGGTATCCTCCGGTCACCCATCTCGCTGAATGCACCGCCATTGGGTTTGGTGTTAAAATAGGCTGCGGTCTCGCGGTTGTGAATCATCTCTCTGACCTCGCCCTTTTCAACCAGCAGTTTGGTATACACCTCAACCCCTTCGTCGTCAATGAACTCGGTGCCGAACCCCTCATCCCAGCGCCCGGGGAGGAGACCGTCAAGGATATTGACCGTCTCCGCAGCAACGATTCCGCGCGGTTTTCCCTCCTGGTCAATGACGCCGGACCCGCCTGCCTTGACAATATCAGCCTCAAAGTTGTGCCCGAGCGCCTCATGGACAAAGACACCAATGGTGGTGTAGTGCAAAACAAAGTGGGTGAGTGATTTGACCTCATCGGCGGTGAGACTGATGGCGTTCTGCAGGGCAACGGTCTTCTCCATCCAGTTGCGGATATGCTGGGCAGCAAGCCGGGTAAGGCAATAACCCTTTTTGCCCTTTTCCACAATGAATGAATAGGAAAGCGGGTTGCCCAGCCTTGCCCTTGTCTGGGTCATCTTGCCATCAGGCCCCTTTACCTTTGTTAATAGCTGGAAAAATGTCCTCGGCATCACCTGGGTCTTGAAGACGCCCTGGGTGTCGGCAATCACCTTTTCCTCCCTCTGGGAGAAGAACCAGAACTCCGGCTTTATCTCCATCCCCGGGTTTTTGCGCTCAATCTGACGGGCGATGTTTTCAATCCCTTTGACCAGGGCGCCAAAAATCCTCTCTGCAGGAAAAACCTTTGGCGCGGCAACACCATAGCGAACCCGGTTGGGGTTGGGAATGGGTGCAAGCCTAACAGGTCTTGGTGGTGCTGGGGTAATGTTGAGCAGTTTGACCCCATCATCAATCGCCATTTTGAGAGATGCCACATCAAGGGTACCAACCTTCAGTTCCACCTTTTTACCTTCATTTAATAGGCGGATTTGCACCCGGGCTTTGGCGTTAAAAGGCTTCTTTAGCAACCGGTCAGGCAATTTTTGCAGTTCAATCCGCAGGGCACGCTCGTAAAGGATGTCAGCATATTCAACCCGTTCGCAGGCATAACGCAATACCTGGGATAAAACCCTTCTGACTTTTTCTTCCTGTTCAACTACTGGTGGCATATTTGAATTATAACAACCGGATATAAAAGTCAAGCGGGCTCAAAAGAGCCCGCCTGACTTGTTTTGTTACTCTTTACCAGCGTTTGCCGGATGAGTAACCGCTATTACCTCGACCGCCACGACGGGGAGAACGAGAGCCGCGGCTGGTATTAAAACCACCACGACTTTCGGTTCTTTCCCGGGCCTCGTTCACATTGAGTGCCCGCTCATCCAGTGTATAACCGTTGAGCCCCTGGATTGCGGCCTGCGCCGCTTCATCAGTAGCCATCTCCACGAAGGCGAACCCACGGGGACGATTGGTAAACCGGTCGGTCACGATATTTACCGAGACCACCTCGCCGTGCTGACCGAAGAGGTCGCGCAGCTGGGTTTCGGTTGCGCTGAAGGGCAGATTGCCCACGAACAAGCGCCTTGTCATACTTTAACTCCTTTTTTGTTTACTGGTTCAGAATCGTTCAAAAGGTGGGTTCGCGCAAGGACCAATTATACATCTTTAGGTGCCTATGCTGCACACCATAGCCCTGAACGGTTCTTACCCTTTTTTCCGGGTTACTCTTTTATTTCAGTCCGCTGTTAACCCGTTCCCAGCGAACACAGTATTATACTACACTTCAAACCAAAGTCAAGAAATAAATTGTCCATTAGCGTTTGGCTGAAATGTTGCAATTTGGCTTGGGACCACTTTGACCAGGGGATTATCACCTAACAAAAACCGAACTTTGGCTAAATTGCACAAATCCGAAACTTAACCTTAAAGCCGATGCTGACATTTTGTGTATGTATATATACACTTAGACTTTGACGGACTGGCATTGTTAGATTATCTTTTGGAAAATGACTGTTGCGAGAGAGCCGAGGAGAAGCCCGATTAAAGCCCAGAGGAGGCAGGCCCAACCAAGCCCTTGAAGTTTAACTTTTCCTTTGGCGACCTCATTGTCCGCGATTTTGAGGAGATAATTAACATATAAAAATCCGCCCTTCAGTTGCAGTTCAATAGGCAATGGGTTGCCATCGTGGTAAAAGGTCCCACAACCCTTTTCTGAGAAGTGAAACCCGCCAGTTCGGGCAACCTCCTTGCCATCAACCCTAAGGAGCGTTTCACCGGCAAGCAGCAGATATTTTGGGGAAATAAAGGGGGTTATCTCAATCTGGTGGCTCTGCCATTGTATTGTCTTTGCCATTTAGCGCGCCTGATTTAAGATATTCATTCTGCCTCTTTTGTCAAGTTTAAAGAGGTGCTGAGTATTATTTGACAAAATGGGAGATTAGGGTAAAAGTTTATCTTAATGATTTTAGCAGTCTTACGCTCGATGAGACCGAAGCAGTGGGTCAAAAACCTCTTGGTTTTTGCCGCGCTGGTCTTTTCGGAAAATCTTTTAGATTTGCCCAAGGTCTTAAAGAGTTTTGGTGCGTTTGTTGCCTTCTGCTTGGTGTCAGGCGCGGTATATATCTATAATGACATCGTTGATAAAGAGCAGGACCGCATCCATCCGAAGAAGCGGCTGCGCCCAATCGCCTCGGGTCAGTTGCCGGTTTTTCCTGCCGCAATCGCAGGTACGGTTGCGGTAATAATCGGACTTGGTGGAGGTTTCTATCTTGACTGGCGGTTCGGGTTAATCATTGCCTTTTATTTTCTTCTGCAACTGGCATACTCATTCAGTCTGAAAAAGATTGTTGTCCTTGATGTGATGGTGGTTGCCGCTGGTTTTGCCCTGCGGGCAATCTCAGGCACCTATGTCATCAGGGTGCAGATTTCACCCTGGCTTTTTGTCTGCGCCATCCTTTTGGCGCTTTTTCTGGCGCTTGCCAAGCGCAGGCACGAACTTTTGTTCCTTGAAGGGGGCGGGATTTCCCATCGCAGTGTTTTAGGCAAGTATTCTGAGACGCTTTTGGACCAGATGATTGCGGTTGCAACCTCGGCAACGGTTATCGCCTACTGCCTTTATACCATAGCGCCAGAAACGGTTCACAAGTTCGGCACACACAATCTAATTTTGACCGTGCCTTTTGTCCTCTACGGGATTTATAGATATCTTTATCTGGTCTATCGCAAGGAGGAGGGAGGGGCACCAGAAAAGGTCCTTTTCACCGATCTGCCATTAATTATTGATGTCCTTCTCTGGCTTTTGAGTGTGGTGATAATCCTCTATTTCAGACGCTGAGTGCGTCTCTGGGAAAATAAGAGGAGAGCAGTTGTGCCGGCAAGTGCCAGTAAACTGATGATGACGCCAAGGTTAAACCAGGTGCGGTCGTAATAAAAAATCACGGTGTGGGTGCCTGCAGAAAGGGCAAGGGCACGCAAACAATAATCAGCACGCAGGATTTCACAAGGTTTAGAGTCTACAAGCGCCTTCCATTCAGGGTAGTAGATTTCAGAAAGGACCAGAATGGCGGGTCGCGCTGTTTCCACCTTCAGTTCAATTCTTTCCCGCAGGCGGCGGGTAATGACCACAGAACCAGAAGGAGTACTTTCAGGATTTGATTGGGGTGCTGGTAAGGGCTGTTTTTCAAGGATGACAATCCTGCGATAGTCAAAACCGGGATCAGCAAGGGTTGCAAGAATCCGCTCGCGCTCAGGGATGACGATAAAGGTGTCGGCAAGCCAGGCACGGGGAAGAAAATCGGGGTTGGGAACAAGTCCGATTTTCTGTGCCAGCGAGTCAACATTGATGCGGTATTTGACATTCAGGAGGTTGTTTTTTATTTCATTAGGGATTTCAAAACTGACATAGTCGGTGAGTTTTAGGGGGGTGTAGCCCTCAAGCAGTTCCAGTTGCCAGATAAGACCTTCGTTGCGCTGGAGAACCATATAGGAGCCTGAACGGGCGTTGATGCGGAAGGGCGTTTCCTTGCTCTCTCTGATTAAATTGTCAATGAAAGGACGCCTGGGGTAGAACTCCTCGGGTCTGGTTGTGCCGAGGTTGAATCTGTGTCCGAATTTATATAAATCGATGAATGTCAGTAAAATCAACAGTGAGGCAAATACCGGGGCATAACGGAAATAGCGGTTTCGGAGATAGATAAGGATGAGGGCGATAACAAGGAAGGCAAAGAGGATGCCGGTCTGGTTTAGGGCGTTGTTGAAGATGGTGGTAGTTTTTAATAAGGGGAATGGTTTTGCTAAAACACCGGTAATGAGCAAAAACAGGATGAGGAGGGCATAGGCGAAGATGGAGATCCCAGGGATGATGATGCGTCTTTGGGCTTTTTCCTTTAGAAACACATCCATCCCCAGCCCGGCAAAGAGGGCAAATGCAAATGTCAAGATACCGATGAATCTTGCAGGGATCCTAAACCGGTCAAATCCAGGCAGGATTTCAAATGCGAGGCGATAAAAAGGGGTGAACCTGCCCAGGGCGAGAAGGAGTGCAATTAAGACAAGGATGAGTAAATGCCAGCGCAGGGGATGGCGGTTGAAAACGATGCCGAGGATGGCAAGGACAAACGGGACAACGCCAAAATAAAATGCGGTTTCCCAGTAAACATAACTAAGAGAATTTGCCCAGAATTGGACCGAGTCGGTGCCGCTTGCTGTCAGGCTGCCAAAGAACTTGGGGATAAGAACGGAGATGAAAAAGGAAGGGGGGAGGGAGGTTTCCGCAGATTCGGCATAGGTCATCAGTTCGCGCACGGTGTGGAGCGAGTATTGATACGCAGGGAGATAGGCAGCGGCAGCAATGGCAAAGCCGGTGAAAATGGCGAGAATGAATAGGGGTAGATGTCTTTTCAGGATAAACACCCGTTCGCGGCGCCAGTTAAAAATGAGATAAAGAATAAATAGTAATCCAAGGGAGTAGACGATGTGCAGGGTCATCTGGGGGTGTCCGGCAAGGTTTGCAAGGGCAAGGCAGATGCCGGCAAGGAGGGAGTCGCGCAGACGGCGATGAAAAAGGGTGCGGTAAAAGAAGAGCAGGATGAGCGGAAACCAGGCAAAGGTGCTGATTAGGGTGAGATGGATGAGGTGCATAACCATAAAACTGGAAAGGGCAAAGGTGAGGGCGCTCGTGATGCCCGCATATCTTGATAAGTTCAGTTCCCTTGCCAGAAGGTAAAAGCCAATCCCGGCTAAAAAAATGTGGAGGATGCACTTGAACTCAACCAGCCAGAACACAAGGCTCTGATTGGATGAGGAAAAGAGGGCAAAAAGCCAGTTGAGCGGATAGAAAACCTGGGTCTGGATGTCGGCAAGAAATGGCATCCCGGCAAACATATAGGGGTTCCAGAGCGGAATTGAGAACTGGCGCAGGTTGTTGAAGAGGAAGTGGTGGAAGGGGTAGTATTGATAGAGGATGTCCTCCCAGAGGAAGTTGCGGCTGAAAATAATCTCATAAAAGTAGGTGAATGTTGCTATGGCGATGATGATATAGGGAATGGCAGGTGAAGAGAAAAATCTGAATTTACGAACAGGCGGTTTTTTGGTAGGGGGCTTTTTTGAGCGGTGTTTCATAGGATAAAAACCGCACCTTTAGGCTTGAGTCAATTGATTGAGTGCGTAAAGCCTCTTTTTGCCCTTTGCCACCTTTTCCCCGAATGGACCCTGGCGGATAAGGCTAAGCTCCCTTTTTGCCTCCTGAATTATCCTCTCGGCATCGTTGTTTTTGCCCAAAAGGCTCATCACCGCATTGGCACCGGCAATTCTGCCCTCAAGGATTGCGGTTGACGCCTCCTCAACACCACTGACATCACCGGCAACATAGACGCCAGGGACCGATGTCTCAAGGTCATCATTGTGCCAGGCAACCAGACCTCCAAGTTCTGGAATATAAACAATTTGGCAGCCTATCTGAGAGAGAAGTTCAACAAGAGGTGAGAGACCGACCGCAAGGCAGATGGTGTCAACCTTGAGCCTTTTTTCGGTTCCTTTTAGCGGCTCTAACCTTTTGTTCAGGCGGCAGATGATGGCACCGGTAACAGAATCCTTGCCCAATGCGGCTTTGATGGTATGGGAGACAAGAATCGGCACGCCGAGTCGTCTGAGTTTTGCCGCATGGACATGATACCCGCCAATCCTTGGCAGCGCCTCAACAACCGCAACAACCTCAACGCCTGCCTGGAGCAGTTGATAGGAGACGATAAGACCGATGTTGCCCGAGCCAACCATCAGGACCCTTTTGCCCGGTCTTATGCCATACACATTCATCAGGGTCTGAACCGCACCTGCGCCATACACACCGGGCAGGTCGTTGTTTTCAAAGAGGATGTTGTTTTCACTGGCACCGGTGGCAACAATCAACCGGTCATAGGTGAGTTTGGTGAAACTTTCAGCACCTGCCAGACCGAGGATATTTGGTCTAAAATGACCGATGCAGGTGGTGTTCAGGATGATTTCACAACCGGTTGCGCGCAGTTCATCCTCAAGGATTCTGGCAATGTCAATCCCCCTGGTGCCGCAGTAGTGGCTCTTGGAGCCGAAGAACTTGTGGGTCTGTTTGACAAGTTGACCACCGAGCCTGGGGTTGTCGTCAATCAGGCAAACCCGTGCCCCAAGTTTTGCCGCCACAATCCCGGCAGAGAGACCCGCAGGTCCACCACCGACGATGGCAATCTGGGTGTGTTTAATTTGCTCTTTTGCCATCAAATTTTGCCCCTGCCCTTCTGGCGCTCAACCCTAACACCCTCACGCAGTGGCTCCATACAGACCATTGTGTTTGGTCTGCCATCAACAATCATCAGGCAGGATGAGCATTTGCCCACCGCGCAGAAAAATCCCCGGGGACGGTTGTGCCTTTCTGAATACCTGAACACCCTGACGCCGTTGGCAACAAGGGCAGCCGCAATCGTCTCACCGAGATAGCCCTTTAATGGTCTGCCTTCAAAATAAAATGTTACCTCAGGACCCCGGGTGAAACTGAGGATGGGATGCTCGGTGATGCGGGTCGCCTCATCCCCTGAGCGCAGTTTCCTTTTAAAGGTTTTTTCGGGCATATCTGACCGCATTTTCAAATATGGCAATTCCATCAGGTCTTGTCAACCTTTCCCGATGCCAGCGGGGGTGGTGCTCTATCATGGTGTAGCGCTCAGGATGGGGCATCAGCCCAAAGACCCTGCCGCTCGGGTCGCAGATGCCCGCGATGCCTGCAATTGAGCCGTTGGGGTTTTCAGGGTATTTTGCCTCCTTGCCCTCCGCGGTTACATAGCGAAAAACTATCTGACGGTTTTCCTTCAGGCGCCTTAAGGTCTCAGGCGAGTTCACGATGAACTTGCCCTCGCTGTGCGCCACCGGTAGGTAGATAATCTCCGGCAGGTCTTGGGTAAAAATGCAGGGGGAGTTTTCTCTTTTGAGATAGACCCAGCGGTCCTCATAGCGGGCTGAGTCATTGGTGTCCAGTGTTACGCTCTGGGGTTCAAATGGTCTCTCAAATGCGGGCAGAAGCCCACACTTTACCAAGACCTGAAAGCCGTTGCAGATGCCTAAAATGGGTTTGCCCTCGGCGAGAAAGCGGCTGACCTCTTCGGCAAGGTTGTGCCGGATTTCATTTGCTAACACCCTGCCGGAGGCGATGTAGTCGCCATAGGAAAAACCGCCCGGAATGACCAATACCTGATACTCCCGCAAAAGTGCGGGCTTTTTCTTGAGGATGTTGATGTGCACCCTTTCTGCCTTTGCACCCGCCTTTTCAAAGGCGAAAATGGTCTCCTGGTCGCAGTTGATGCCAGCGGCAAAAATGACGCACACCCGAACCATAAGTCTATAGAATAGCCGATAAGGAAATGGTGTCAATTTATGAAAGGGGAAAAAGGTTAAGATTGACATTTGGGTTCTAAGGGGTAAAAGGGAATGGTGCGGCGAGCGGTTTTTACCACCCTTTTTCTCTGCTTCTGTTCCGGACCGTTTGTCCTTTCCGAGAAAGAGGGCAGAAATCAAGGCGCGAGTGTGAGTGCGGTTTTGGGGTTTGTCAATGGCTTCGGACAGAAAAGGGGCTCAAAACTGATTTCCCTTTTTACCCCTGATGCCACCGTTGAGGTTAAGGGTATCGGTGTTGTCGCGCAGGGGAAAAGGGAACTATTGGACTTTTTTGGTTATGCGCAGGCGGTTGGCTCAAGGCTCAACGGCTTTGATTTTCAGATAAAAGAGGAGACCGTCTTCTGCCGGCTCAGTGAGAGAAATGAACTTTATGAGATTTTGGATTTGGGTCAGGTGTCATACGATGCCTGGTTTGTTTTTCAGAGGCGAAGGGTCTTGCGGCTGGTCATTCAGCCGGAAACGGGCACAAATCTGATATTCTTCGGTCAGGCTCTGGGGTTTCTCAACTGGCTCAAAGGTAATGAGCCGAACGCAGTTAACGAACTGATGCCTGATGGCAGGTTCAGATTCAGTGCGGAAAATGGCAGAAGACTGTTAAAACTTGCCGAACGCTGGCGCTCCCAGCGCCGGTAGTTCCGCTCGGGATTCCGTAATCGGTTCTGAATAGCCGGCTATCTCTTAAATGGTTACCAGTTCCACACCAGAATCTGGCTTGAGTGCCACCTGATAAATGGCATCCTTTATGACCGTCAAGACAATCTCAGCAAAACCTCCAAAACCGGCCTGGCAGATGACCTGAAATGCTATCTCAAAATCCCTCCTCAATACCAAATCCCAAATAGCCTCTAAAGCCACCTAAAACACAACCCGAGATACCGCCTGCAAAGCCCTTAGGGGGACGGTATAGGGGGTGGGGTCTGAAATTCCTGGTTTTACTGCTAACTATTTGAAATTCCGGCCGATAAAGCAATTTCCCCCGCGCCTATTTCGTATACTTATAAGTATACTTAATCAAATCCCAGAACAGCCAAAATCACCCCCATTTCCCTGGTATCTATTTTATCAAATACAGAACCAAGTGGTAAGCACATATCCCACATTATCGCTTGACCTTGTTTGTTACCGTTCTACAATCAACTTATGCGCCGCGGGATTGCGGAAATGCCTCTGCATTACGGTTCTGCACCCTCCTGGCTTTTTGAGCGGATGAAGCGGCTGGTGCGCGCGGTTGCTGAAATAATTGTTGCCGAGTTCGGTCCTGAGGAACTCCTGCGGCGGTTTTCTGACCCGGTCTGGTTTCAGAGCCTTGGCTGCGTTGCCGGGTTTGACTGGCACTCATCAGGTCTGACAACAACGGTCTGCGGTGCATTGAAGGAGGGCATCAAGGGTCAGGAAAGGGATTTCAATATCTTCGTCTGCGGTGGCAAGGGCAGGGCATCACGCCGGACACCGGAGGAAATCAGGCTTTTTGCGGACAGGTTCGGTCTTGATGGTGAAAGGCTAATTCAGGTGAGCAGGCTGGTGGCAAAGGTGGATTCAACCGCACTTCAGGACGGTTATCAGATTTACCACCACCTTTTTATCGGCACGGGCAGGGGTGAATGGGCAATTGTTCAGCAGGGGATGAATACCCAGACCCGCTGGGCGCGCAGATACCACTGGCTCTCGGAAGGCTTGGACAGTTTTGTTGTTGAGCCGCATAAAGGGATTATCGGCAAAAGGTCAGACAGGGTCCTTAATATGGTTGCATCTGAGGCGGAAACGGCAAGAAAGGCAATAGTGGAAATTGCCGCCCAAAGACCGGAAATGACCGTGAGAGAGGTCTCAAAGTTAAATCTGCCTGCCCACCATCCGGTTCTGGCAAGTGATATCTCACCCACCTATCTTCATAAGGTTCTCTTAAAGACCTATGAAGAGCCGCCAGAAGATTTTGCCCAACTTTTGCTTGTTTCTGGTGTCGGACCAAAGACAGTCAGGGCGCTGGCGCTTGTTGCTGAGGTGGCTTATGGCGCGCCCTTGTCTTTTCGTGACCCGGTAACATACTCCTTTGCCCATGGTGGCAAGGATGGCTATCCCTATCCGGTTAGCCGAGATGATTATGACCGCTCAATCCAATTCCTTGAAAGGGGCATCAAGGAGGCAAAACTGGGGCAGTATGAGAAACTGAGAGCACTCAGACGCCTTGAGCGCTGGTCAAGCGCAATGACTCGCCAGTGAAGAACAAGAGAGATTTATTTCCAAAGGGGTTCATTGAGCGGTATGAGAGATTTATCCCGGACTTTGATGATTTCTTAGAGGCGATGCTCACGCCCTTGCCAAGGGTCTTTCGCATCAACACCATCAAGGCAAAACCTGAGGAGGTCCTGCCATTGGTTGAGGATTTGGAACCAACGCCTTTGCCCTATTGTCCAGTTGCCTATTCGGTTAAAAACGGCTCCGGTCTGGGCAGGAGCCTTATTCACTTCCTTGGACTCATCTACATTCAGGAGGCGGCATCAATGATTCCGCCATTAATCCTTGACCCGCAGCCAGGGGAAACTGTGCTTGACCTTGCCGCCGCCCCGGGCTCAAAGACAACCCAGATGTCGGCGATGATGAAAAACAAAGGGCTTCTGATTGCCAACGACCTCTCCCTAAGGCGGGTGCGCGGACTCATTGGCAACATTGACCGGATGGGCTGCCTGAATGTTGCGGTCTGCCGAACAGATGGCATCATCCTCGCAAGGAAACTCCAGGGCATCTGCGACCGGGTCTTGGTTGATGCCCCCTGCTCATCTGAAGGGACAATTCGCAAAACCAGAGAGGCGCTGGTGCGCTGGTCAATAAAAGGAATAGAGAACTTCAGCCGGGTGCAGAAGGGTATGATAACCGCGGGTTATCAGGCATTAAAACCTGATGGGAGAATGGTCTATTCCACCTGCACAATTGCGCCTGAGGAGAATGAGGCGGTTGTCTCCTATCTGCTCAAGCGCTTTCCCGATGCAGAAATCCTGCCGATTGAACTGCCTGGACTTTTGACAAGAGCCGCATTAAAGGAATGGAACAAAGAGAGTTTTCCTGAACCGGTTACCCGCTGTTGCCGCATCTTACCGCAGGACAATAACACCGAGGCGTTTTTTGTCGCCTTGATTCGCAAACCCGGATATGCACCAGATTGATTTATTAAAAAGGCGGTTCGGTTTTCCTGAAGGTTGGCTTAATGGACTGAAGTTAGTCAAGGAGCAGGAGACCATTTTTGTCTCCACACCCGAGGTGATGGGGTTTGAAAAGGTCACCCCCCTGCGCCGGGGATTAAGGCTCTGTCGGCTTTTTCCCCATTCGGTCAAGCCCACAACCTTTGCGATGCAGGTTTTAGGCAGGAATGCCCAGCATAACCGAATAGAGGTTAACGAGGAACAGGCAAGGAAACTTATCAACGAGGGTGAGATTGAGATAGAATCTGATGCTGAAGATGGCTTTGTTCTCATCTTCTGGCATAACTTCGTTGTCGGGGTTGGTCTTTATAAAAAGCCGCTATTAAAGTCCCACATACCGAAATTCAGACCGGTTGATTAAAGCCAGTTGCCCTGTCTCAGGAGTTCGTAAAGAACAACCGCGGCGGCAGTGGCAACATTGAGCGAATTTTTGTATCCGAAAACCGGTATCTCCACAAACCCGTCACAAAGGCGCAAAACCTCCTGGGAAACACCAAGCGCCTCATTACCGAGCACAATCGCAACCGGGAACTTATACGAAAACCTGTAAAACGGAACCGCACCAACAACCGTTTCCAGCGCCACAACCTGGATGTTTTTCCTTTTCAGTTCGGCAATTGCGGTGGCGGTCTCTGGAAACCAAGACCAGGGAACCGAACCGGTTGTTCCCAATGCGGTCTGCTCCAATTTGTGATGGGGTGGATGGGCAGTATAGCCGCAGGGAATCACCGCTGCTGCCCGCACCGCATCTGCCAGCCTAAAAATTGCACCGACATTAAATGCGCTGCGGAGGTTGTCAAGGACAATGTGAATCGGACGCCGCTCCAGGCGCGCAAACTCCTCAGGTGGAAGGAGGGAATCCCTTGAGCGCACCTCATAAAAGGTTTCAATCCCGTCCGGTGCGGGCAGGTGTTTCGGATGACGAGGCTTTTTATCCTTCATATCCCTTCCCTGCCGCAACTTTATTAACCGTGATTATCAACCTCAATGCCTGAGAAAGGGTTTTGCCCGATGCAATAACACCATGTTTTGACCAGATGACCAGCCTTGCCTTTTTGAGTGCCCTGCCGGTTCTGCGCGCCAAAAGGGTTGAGCCCTCAGGCGCATATTCAACCGCAGTAATAATTGATAGCAGGCGCCTGCACCTGAACCTTGAAAAAATCTCCTCCAGCAATTGTTCGGGTCTGGGATATTGGTTTGACAAAGAGACCAGTTGAACCGGATGGGTGTGAAGCAAAACCTTATCCTCGGGTCGAAAACGCATTAGTGCTCTCTGACCCAAAATATGGGCAAAGATTTCCTTTGTCGGTGTTGCCTTTGCTGGCAGCACCTCATATCCCCATCCTTTAATAGGTCTGACAAAACAGAGATACCTTAGCGGATTTTTGGCGATTGCCCTCATCTCGGCACCGGTAATCTTGGTAATAAGACCATCACCGGTTCTGATGGAGAAGTTGCCGGCATTTGCCTCTGCCCAGCCTAAGGAGACAAGTTGCTTAGACACCCGTGCAATCCCTTTAAGATAAGGTCGGGCAGAGCGCGCCAACAACTCCTTTTCATTTCCTTTCACCTTCAGGATATTAAACGAGGGTGATTTTCAGTCAAGCGGATAAGTCAAATACAAATCACAACCTTTCGATTCTGGATCACCGATTAACAATGGCGAGGTGGTGGGTGTTGTGATTCTAAAGTCACCCGAAGAGACATTTTACTATTGAGTCAAACTGCCCGAACAGAATCACAAGGCTAAGTATACATAAAATTATACAAAATTCAGCGGGGTAAAATTGAGTTATATTTCGCATTTTCATAACTTAGCCGAAGGACAATTTTTGCCGGGGTACAATCCCCCTGATGATTTGGAACCTATATGGGAAGCAGCTCTTTTTCCTCCTTTTCTGTTGGGTTTGCAGGTTTAAGCGAGGCGCAGGAATTATTAGAGGAAAGGTTGTGATTGTAAGGTAATCAGGTCTGCTGATGAAGGTAATGGTAGATTTTTTCCGCTTGGGCAACACCGGAAAAGAAGGGGCTTTCGGGGAAATTCTTTCCACCCCTTAGCAACAGGTTTTTCTGCTGTTAGAGGCAGAGACCGCGAGCCATTGACAGCGCCGAGAGGGGGATAACCCCCTATGTTGGACTGCCTTTTTCCCCTGTTTTAACACAGGGGGAATGTTAGATGCCAATTATCAGAAGTGGGATGCCCCCGGTCTTCGGTCTCCGGTCTTCAGTCTTGTGCAGGCAGAAAGGCACACAGATTAAGCCGTTCATTCTTACT
>JBDRUF010000029.1 GCA_039801245.1 candidate division WOR-3 bacterium | reverse complement strand
AAGGTTGTGATTGTAAGGTAATCAGGTCTGCTGATGAAGGTAATGGTAGATTTTTTCCGCTTGGGCAACACCGGAAAAGAAGGGGCTTTCGGGGAAATTCTTTCCACCCCTGAGCAACAGTTTTTTCTGCTGTTAGAGGCAGAGACAGATAACCATTGACAGCGCCAAGAGGGGGATAACCCCCTATGTTGGACTGCCTTTTTCCCCTGCTTTAACACAGGGGGAATGTTAGATGCCAAGTATCAGAAGTGGGATGCCCCCGGTCTTCGGTCTCCGGTCTTCGGTCTTGTACAGGCAGACAGGCACACAGATTAAGCCGTTCATCCTGACCTTTCTTTCTGTCATTCCGACCCGAGTGGAGGAATCCCTCACCATCTTTTCAAGCCTGTAGCCTTGTTATTACGAACGCAGCCGAGGAATTTCTTTCGGACTCAATGCAAACTGCAAAATGTTAAATGCAAAAGTCAAAATGTATGGGTGAATTTTGCATTGTCAGTTTTGCCTTTTGATTTTTGCATTGCGTAATTATCCGCCATTTGACCGCAGTGGAGAAATCTTTATAACCAGTGATGTCAGGTCAGATTTCAGACCCCAGCCGGCACAAAACGGCATCACCTGCATAACTTATTATTATACAATCGCTTGTAAAACAAAATCGTGCTTGACAAGAGAGAGAGAGAAAGTAGTATAATTGTGGCGCCCGGAGAAAGGGCAGAAAGGAGTAAAGATGTTAATGCGTAAAACCCTCCCGCTCCTCGTTGCCTTTCTTTTGGCGCCAGTGGTATTTGCGCAGCAGTATAATGTAGTAGACGACTTCCTCTCAGAGATGAATCAGGAAATTACTGGCGGAAATGTATCAAGCGGTTCCCATATTTCAGAAGAGGTCCCAGAGGAACTTCAGGGGATAGAGGTTCTCTGGGGTTACACCTGCAAGGCAGATGGCTCACCCGCAACCTATGTCTGGGTATTTGCAAAATCCGAGGATGGAATGATTTCAGGTTGGACCCATACTACCTGGAGCGATGTTGGGGTTCCCCGTCGGTATGATGTTTACAAAACACGGACCCGGTATGCCTCAGCCGATTTACCCTCAACACCAATACTATATAAAAGGTCTCTCCTGGGTTCCGATGAATACTGAGGACTTTCCGCCAAGAAACCAGAACCCGCCATCACCACCGGGATGGGCTCAAGGTGAAATCCGCTCACCTACATATCTCAGTCCATACTGGTATGAAAATACCAGCCTTCATGGACCTGATGTCTTCTTTACTGGTAATCCGAGGATGTGGTAGGATAAACGGGCTGGTCAGGGATTAAGACCTGACCAGCCCTGAGTTAAGGGCAATGGCATCTCTAATTTTAACACTTCTGATTGCCGGGCAGTTGGTGGACTCTTTTAATATCCGGACGGTCAGCTTCTGGCCTTATTCCCGTCTGCGTAAAGGTTATGTTGATTCACCGCTGCCCTACTGCCAGGTTTCTGAGAGCATCCTCTATGTTTTTTCAGGCAGAGGGATGTATATCTTTGATGTGTCCAATCCAGGGGCAGTCCGGAAACTGGACTCATTGCCAACACCAGGCTGTGGAATGTGGTTTTCGGTTTCTGGCAACTACCTTCTAACCGGTCAATCTAAAAACGGGGTGGCGCTTTATGACATCACAGACCCCAGGCATCCGGTCCTGACAAGCACCTATGCTCCTTCCTGGTATGTCAACGAAAGTCAACTCATCGGGCATTATGCATTTCTGATTGGAAACGAGTTAAGGATTCTTGACTACTCCGACCCTGCCCATCCGGTTGAAGTTGGCTCCTGCCCGGTCCCGGAAAAGAGCGACAAGGTGGTGGTGAGCGGTAACTATGCCTATGTCTGCGGCAATTATTACGGTTTTATCATCATTGACATCAGCGACCTGACTAACCCGTTTGAGGTGTTTCGGTATCAGATTCCACCACCACCAACCGCCTGGCCCCGGGATGTCCAGGTAAGGGATACATTTGCCTATATCGCCTGGGAGGATGCGGGATTGAGAATCTGGAATGTCAAGGACCCGACCGCACCATTTGAGGTGGGCGTTTTTCCCGGACAGACCAGACATCTGGAGGTGATAGACACACTTGCCTTTGTCATCCGACAACGGAACAACCACAACGAGTCGCTCTACATTCTCAATGTTGCTGACCCTGCCCAAATCCGGGTGTTGAGCAGGTGCCGGGGCGACCTTGCCGCGGTGTTTGGCAATCGCTGCTATCTTGTCAATCCGGTGTCTACCGGTCCTTACCCTACCCCAGATACCATCACTATCCTTGATATAACTGACCCTGCAAGTCCTATAGTATTAGGCAGGTTTAGTGGGTTTCATAGTTCGACCGAGGGGATTGCAGTACAGGGTAATTATGTGTATACCGGAATCCGGGGTCAGGGACTCCAGATATTTGATGTGTCTGACCCAACTATGCCGCGCCTTGTCAGTCAAATTGACTCATCTTGGAGAGTTTTCCGCGTCTGGGTGTCATCTGACAGCATCGCCTATCTTGCGTGCACGAACGGTCCGGTGCTGAGAATTGTGGATGTTTCTTCTCCACAAAACTTGGTTCAAATCGGTTTGATTCATACAACCGGCAATGGCCTAGCCATAACAGTTAGGGACACACTTGCATTTCTTATCTGCTCCACCGATGTGTGGATTCTCAATGTTGCTGACCCGCGTTCACCACAGCGCATCGCAGTTATCTCTTCCCGCGCCACCCCTTGGGCACTAGCTCTGGAAAGAAATCTCTTGTTTATACCCTATACCTACAATGGATGGGGGGTGCGGATATGCGATATCTCTGACCCAGCGCGACCTGAGTCGCTTTCCTTTTTTGACACCCAGTGTGCGGTCTCGGATGTGGCGGTGAGTTATCCTTATGCGTTTGTCGTGGGTTCGCAGTTCATCGTCCTTGACATCTCCAATCCCCGTGAGCCTTATGAGGTGGCACGGTTATCGGTCCCGGATTACTCCTGGCGAATTGTCCTCAACCGCAATCTTGCCTATGTCGCCCAGGCGGGGGAGGGCGTTCGGATTTATGACATCTCTGACCCCTATGCGCCTGTTGAAGTGGGGTTCTACATTACCCCTTACTGGGCTGGGAACCTGCAAGTGAAGGATGGCTTATTATATGTTGCTGATTTCCAAGGCTGGCTTATCCTTGAGTATTACGGTCCTGGTCCGGGAATGGCGGAAAATCGGCTGGGCAGGCTTTTGTCCGGGTTCGGCTATATCCAGTATCAGCCCGCAACAAAGAGCCTGCGGATAAAACCTGCCGCCAGCAAAGATGAATTTGAAAGCCTGAAGATATTCAACGCCTCCGGAGTCCAGATTTACGCTTGGAACCGCACCCAGCTTAAAGAACGCACAGCACTCACCCTCGGACCCCTTGACCTCACCAGCGGTGTTTATTTTGCAAAACTGATTACCGCCGGCAAATCAGGACCAACCGTCTATACCGCCAAATTCACGGTAATAAAATAAAAGCCCCTGTAACGATGTCTTGGCGAAAGATATTTACCCTTTGCCTGAGGTAATAAAATGTCTATAATATGAAAACTATGAAGGGCACTATTTTAATTTCTTTCTTTCTGTGTGGCTATATTTATCCCCAATTGTGGGTCAGAACCTATAATGGTCCGGCACAGGGGATGGATAATTCCTATGCTATTGCCATTGACCCATCAGGAAATATCCTAACTACCGGTTATGTCTCTATGCCCCATTATGGCGAACCCATTCCCAATTACTGCACAATTAAATATACAACGGACGGTGAATTGCAATGGGTCAGGTTCTTTGACTATGGTTTCGGTTTGGCGATTGCAACCGACTCCAGTGCGAATGTGTATGTAACCGGAGAGAATGTAACCATAAAATATACGCCCAGGGGTGATGTTGTCTGGGTGCGAACTTATGGAGATAATTTTTGGGGCAGTGCAATCGCGACTAACCGGCAAGGTAATGCCTATGTAACTGGTTACATCGGAGATTATCCGGACAGATTTGCCATAACTATAAAATACAACCCTGAAGGCGAAGAAGAATGGGTCAGAATCGACTCAATTGGAGTGTGGTGTGTCAGTGTTGCGCTTGACACCAATGGTAATGTGTATGTCGCAGGTTTTGGTAGAAAGGGAGGGGTAAGTTATCTGATAATGAAATACAGCCCCGATGGTGAGCTCCTTTGGCGCCGGGGTGAAAACATCTATGGTACCATCTACAAAATGCAATTATCCCCTGCTGGTGTTTATGTAACTGGCAGCCTGTTAGATAATGCCGGCTATCCAATAACAATCGTAACTGTGAAATATAATAGCCAGGGCGAAGAGCAATGGGTCAGGTTTTTTGACGGTCCTGGTTATGATATAGGTCAGACCCTGACAATTGACCCGGAGGGTAACTGCTATATTGCCGGTGGCACCGCTGAACGTCCAGGGATTCAGAGTAACTATGATATCATTGTAATCAAATATGCCCCAGATGGCACTGAATTGTGGCAGCGACGATATAATGGTTGCGGAAGCGATGACTACCCTTTTGCCGTTGGAGTTGATAGCCGGAAAAATCTCTATGTGGGGGGATACAGCAAAGCACCAAGAGATACCTCTTACTGGGGAGATGACTATACCTTGATTAAATACGATTCGTTCGGTTCACTGCAGTGGGAGGCAAGATACTGCGGTCCGGATAGTATCGCCGGCTGGGTATATGCGCTTGCCATTGACAACGAAGGCTATATCTATACAACTGGATTCATCATCACCGGCACCCGCCAGAACTATGACTATGACTGGTGCACGATAAAATACCCTCCTACAGGACCGGGCATCAGCGAGGTGCCAAACTCACCTTTGCCAAGATACCAGAGGATAAAGGTTTACCCCAATCCGGCAAGAAGTGAAGG
The DNA here is from genome assembly GCA_039801245.1 of candidate division WOR-3 bacterium. Lineage (NCBI taxonomy): Bacteria > Pseudomonadati > Caldifarciminota > Caldifarciminota bacterium. The sequence goes on along the minus strand of JBDRUF010000029.1, from coordinate 18,937 downwards.
TCTGATAACACTCCCCAGGGGGTTAATTGGACTCAGGCTATACGATGTCGGTGGCAGATTAGTAAAAACCTTCACTGCCCAGCAAGACAAAATTGTCCTTGCTGGTGTCAAACCCGGTGTTTATCTCTTGCGCTGGCAACAGGATAAGGATTGGGTTAGCACCAAACTGGTGGTCAGATAGATTCTCCCCCCTAAAAATTTTCGCTTGACATTAAATCTGAGTTTTGTATTTATTTGTTGCTGCTGGTCGGGCAATTGCCTGGGTTGGCGAATCAACCTCATGGCCTAGGCCCTCCAGCGGCACTTTTATTTTCCCCTGCCCCAATTTGACCGTATTGGTAAAAGAGATAAAATAAATAAATGTCAATCCAACCCTTAATCAAATTCCGCGCCCCGGTTCTTTTTGAAGAGGCTGCGGTGCGTGAGTTGTGCGGTCTTGCCCGGAAAGGTTATGAGACAAAGTTCAAACGCGAGACCTTCGGTTTTCTCTTTGGCACCATCACGAGGGAGAAAAGGCTGATTGTCCGACGCCCCTGCTACTATCGGGGAGGAGAAAAGTCAAGGACCGGTGTTGTCTTCAAAGATTGGCAAACAATCAGAAGGGCAATCGCACGGCGCCGCAAACTGAGCGTCAGGTTCAGGATGAGATTTTTAGGCAACTTTCACTCCCATGTGGAGATTGCTGGCGAGGTCTTCAAAGGGTTGTCACCAGAGGATAGGGAGTCATTTGCAAACGACCCAATGGCGCTGATTGAAACGATTGTCTTCATCTGGTTAGGTCCTTTTAAACCCAACCGCAGCATTTCCGGCACAATCGTGGGATATGAACCATCAACCAATTACAACTACCGCATCCGGGTCTATGCCAAACGCAAAAATGGTATCAGACAGGTCAGAGCAAAGGTAATTCCCTCGGGTGTTGTTGTTGTCTATTAAATAAAAAGGGGGCGTATTGCTACGCCCCCCTGGATTTAGTCTCTTTTCAGCGCATCAACACCGCTTTGGTTGTCAGTGTTCCTTCTGATGTTTCCAGGCGATAAAGATAGATACCATTGGCAACCGCTCTCGCCCCATCATCGGTCAGGTCCCAAACAACTGTATATCTCCCTGGTGGCAGTTCACTCTGAACAAGCGTCCGCACCAGCCTGCCAAGTGCATCATAAATTAAGAGCCTGACCCTGCCTCGGTACGGTAATTGATAGGAAATTTGTGCTCTGTTCAAACTCGGATTTGGGGCAATTGCCATTGTCAGCCTTCCGGGATTTTCAGTACCGGCAACATCCGGCTCATGCAAACCGATGTAAGGGTCTACCGGTGTAAAAAGTATTGCCCTTTCTGAACTCAGCGGTGCGGCACCCCGATGATAACTGTTGTTATAAACAACCTGAATGTAACGACGCTGGGTGTGGTCCTGAATACCGACAGTCACCGATTTATTGTAATTGGAGGTGAGATACTGGTAGATGAACTCACAGTTGCTATCGGTCCTGGTTGTGTCATAAAGGATTATTTCGAACTTATCCCAGGAGTCGCGCGGGCTGTAAAAATGCACCGAGTCCCATTCAATGATGAAACGGTGATTGGCGGTGTCGTGATAATACCAGACGCCATTGCCAACAGGTGGATACAGGTCATCCCAGTAAGCAGCAAGCAGAGGCGGCATCTCTGGATTGGGTAGGGTGGTGTTTGAAGGGCTGCTTTTTGTTGTGTAACCTAAGGCAATCCAACCGTTGGAGCAGATTGAGATCTGGTTGTAAGCCTGACCGTAGTAGATGAAAGGTCCAAACTCGGGAGGCAGGGTTATCTGGCGAGTCTCGTCATCATTCAAGGTGAGACGGGTACCGAGGTCCCTGATTTCCACCCAGTTGAACTCTGGATGTTTGCTATAGAATGTATCAACATCGTCATAAGCCCAGTATGATATTGTGGGACCACCAGTATCAGGAATCGGGTCATAGGCGCGGATTTCACCAACTAAAACAGTAAACGGCAAAACCCAGGTGTAACCACCTAAGGCAGAGACATAAAGGGTGCAGGAGATTCTTGTCTCCTGGGGCATCAAAAGCGTAGTTACCCGAAACCTGTCGATGAGATTCGCTTTGGTACTGTCGTTCATAATCTGTCCGTAAAAGCCCAGGGAGTCATTGACGAGCAGGCGGGAATCACCAGAGCGGAGAATTGCGCTGACATTGCTTGCCGGCCCAAAGCCGCTATTATGCAAGGAAATAACAATGTCGGCGCTCTCCTGAGGGTCAAGCCTGCCATTACCATTGCCACCCTGAATAGTATCGATAACCATAAGACCCACATAATTAAGTGTAGGAACGCCCACCCGCAGAGTGAAGTTAGAACTCCAGACCGAGTCATGCACATCCCAGCAGACGAGTTTGAACCTGATGATATGACCATTGGTGCAGGCAGGGGCAACATCGAATCCGAAGCCGTCAGCACCACTAAAGGCAGAATCATGGGCAAGAACATTGCCAAAGTTCTTGATTGAATCAGTAATGGTGATATAAGGGTCACTTGTTCTAATTTTACCAGAGACCGAGTAGCCGTTAGAGTCACCGAGGTTCTTTACCCAGGTTGACAGAATGATGCTTTCACCTGGATTGATACAGCCATCACCATTACCACCTGCAGAGTCCCTGACAATTGAGCGCAGATAAACAACATAGGGTGTGTTGGGTGAACGGGCAATAATCGTTCCCTGATAGGGAACAAACCCTTGACCAGTGACCACAAGCGAAAATTCACCCGGACTGGAGGCACTGGTTTCAAGGGTAACATCACCGCTCGCATCGGTATAACCAAAGACATAGAACTCATTTGGTTTCCACGCACACACAAGCGCATCCTTGACCGGATTACCACCTTTTGAAACCGTAACCCGCAGTTCATAATTGCCAAGCGGAACTGTTGCCGGATGAACAACATCTGCTGTCTCCAATGGTCCGGTCCAGACAGTCAGAGCCGGGTCACCAAGCCAGAGATACATCCGCGCATTATCAGTACCACCTTGGGAAGCATAGTATTTCTGAATATAGGCATCGGCATTACAGAGCATCCAGCCCAAATCCCAGGTCGGACATATATACTCGCGCACACCCGGAATAGATACTCTCAATGTATCGCCAAGGCAGCGGAAAAGGGTTGAATCCCAGGCGTGATTGGGAATGGTGTAAGATGCCTCGGTTGCGCCCAATGATGCCACCGCCCCGCCAGGATATTTTCTCATCCACGCCTCACCTAAACAGGTACCAACCGAAAGCACATGGTTAAGACAGCAGCAGTTTATCACCACCGGCGTCATATCCCCATTGTTGAGATTGTTGATATGGGAGATTGTCCAGGACTGGCTTAGTGCATCCCAAGATGACCAGTCTGTTTCCGAACCATGACCCCGATAGTTTATCACCACCCTGCCAGAATCAATATCTGCCACAACCATCGCATTGGTTCCACTGGTGCCTCCCATAATCGTGTCAAAGGTATAACGATAAAGCGCATAAGGAAAGTTATAGATGCCGCGGGTGCAGGCTGAGTATTTCTGCGGATATTGTTCACGATGTGCGGCCAAACCCGCCTTTGAAGTCCAATCACCTCCAGGCGGATTCTTCTGGAAATTGAGGGTCTTCTGAATCTGATTGCTTAGGTCGGTCACACTTGCAGGGCTGAGCCTGCCAATCCCCAACTCAAAGTAGTCATCACCATTCGTCGGTTCAAGGTCCGCATACCAGATATCAGAGAAACCAACACCAGGATAGACATAACCCGGCACCTCGTTGTATTCGCCAACCAAAAGCACCCAGCGCAATACCGGCGGGCTGTTGCGATTGTATTCTGCCCGCACCGAATCCTTTACCTCGGTTGCAGTCCAGGATGACTTAGCAATTACCCTGGTTTCTATTCCCCTTTTCTGGTGCCAGTTGACAAGCGAGTCAAGCCAGCCACCAGTATAATTAGAATGAGCAATAACTAAATAACGCACACCTGGACTGTCAAACCACTTAACATCAAGATTCAGCCCTTCCGGATTGTCAATTAGGGTCTTAAGCATCGGCAAACTCCAAGGCTCAATTTGATGTCTCCGAAAAGACCCAGTGTGACTTAATCGGACTTTAAGCCGCTTTGCCACATAAAGTTCTCTGTGCGCCGGATTGTAACGTACTGGATTTATCTCCACCGTTGCGAAAGGTAGACCGCGCCAGGTACTCTGCAGTTTCACCCTCGCTATATTTTCCGGATAGATCACATCTCTTGCATAGAAATCATAATCAACCGTCCAATTAGGCTGGTCAAGGTCGGTTAAAGGCTTCTGTGCCGGATATATCAAAACATCGCGAATCTTCTCGAACTCCGCATAAATCACCTCCACGCTCAATTGCGCATTATCCGGAATAGCAAGATTTCTTATTATTACCGGCACCTGAGGTAGACCTATCTCACCGGTTAACGCGGGTTCGTTAGGAATCCTTACCACAGTCCAGTTCTGGTTGTCAATCATTTCGGTTAGAGTCTCCAGTCCGGGAATGGTGATATCCACTACTGTGGCACCTCTGCCTTCAGGCTTTATCACCACCTGAGGTGCGGTTTCATTACGGCTGGCAATTCCTATCCAGCCACCGAAAACGCTCGTAAAGCAGAAAAAGATGGTTAAAAACAGACCTTTCTTCATCTGTTATGGCTCCTTTTTGTTTTGTCTTTCCTTCTCTCCAAAAACCTCACCGGTAAATACATAAAGTTCCGCATCCTTGTCCTTGTAGGCATTGGGCGGTAACCCTGCCTTACGACACACATTCTCAAGATACTCTCTTTTCGTCCAACCCTGCTCAACTGGTACCTGTGGCAGAAAAACCCCCGAACGACCACCCTTGCGAATAACCAAACCGTGTGTACCCACAATTACCGATTCCGGGTCGGATATCCGCTTTAAAGGGGAGAGAACGGTTATTTCGATGTCAATCTTAGGAAGTTCCTCTAACCTTACCGGAAAAAACCGAGGGTCTTCGGTTGCCGCACTAATCGCCATATCCCTAGTTGCAAGATAAAGCGGCTTTATCGGCTCAATATAGCCAATGCATCCCCTTAATTCGCCCCACTTATGCAGGGTGACAAAAACGCCCCGCTTCTCCTTAAGCCTCTCAGTCAAGGGATCAAAATCTAACACCTTGCCCGTCCGCAGATACTCCTCAATACTCCTACGAGCAATCATTAGCAGGCTCTTCTTCTCCTCCCCAGTCAGACCGGTAGCGGCCTCCTCATTTCCCCCTTCCCTTACAAAGGCAACCGCACTGTAACCAACACAATATCCTCCGTATTGACCTGTAACATCGCTTGAGTTGGTATGATGTAAAACTACCGCCTTATCAGCCCCCAACTCCTTTGCCGCAGCCATCACCACCACTATTGGATATCCACCACACGCCAAAGGCTTTTGTTCCCCATAAGACTCGGTCAAAGCGCGATAAAACGCCTTGGGGTTAAATTGTGAGATAAGTTCAAGGGTAAAGGAATCGGTTGATTTTGCCTCACTATAGGAATAGCCATGATAAAGGTCTGATGAGGCAAGAAGGAGCACTGGCTTATCCTTTACCACCCGGGCAATCGTCTTGCCTACCCTTTCGCATTCCTCATATGTTGGAAATAACAGCATTATCGGCACAACCTTAAAATTTTTTAATACCCGCTGGAGAAATGGCAGTTGCACCTCAAGGGAATGTTCCTGAAGATGAACTGCAGATAGGTCAGCGAAATAACTATCCTCTCTCAAAATAGCTTGTGCCAGTTCCTCGTCCACCTCTACTTTCCCTAAAGGCGTCAACCACGAACCTTTTCCATATACTGCTGCCCTCTCAAAATCAGCCCGATGGCTCGGACCTACCATCACCACGGTAAGCCCATCCTTCCCACTAATGAGTTTATAGGCATAGGCTGCGGTTCGTCCGGAGTACTCGATTCCGGCATGTGGCACTAAAATAGCGAGTATTTCCCCTGTTATTGCGGGTGGCTCAGCTTGGGCAATCAGAGAGTCAACCATCTTTCTCAAAATCCCTTCATCGGCCGGGTAAAACTGCCCAGCTACTGCTGGTTTTCTTTCCATTTTCACCTCCTTTGGTCCTGCGCAAACTGGACCGCCCAAGATAAATAACACTACTAACAACTCACGCATAACACCTCTGGTAAAAGGGGTTCAATTGCTGATTGACCACTTCCCACACCTATCCCCATAACGGTCTATCACCTCAGAGGCACGCCAGGTCTCGACCACCTCACACCGGTTCGGGCAACCATCACACTCAAAAACCCTGGTTTCAAAATTAATATCAGCCACCTCAAAACCCGCAAACCTACTCTCTTTATTTTCAGTCTCCTCCTTGGCGAGAATCGCCGCACCAATTGCACCCATAACCAGAAAGTGCTGAGGCACGGTGATTTTCTGATTGAGCGCCCGCTCAAAAGCCTCCCTGACACCAACATTTGCCGCCACCCCGCCCTGAAAAAGAACCCTCGGCTTTATCTCCTTGCCTTTGGCAACGGTATTCAGGTAGTTGCGGACAATTGCATCACAGAGACCAGCAATAATGTCATCAGTTGGCACCCCTAACTGCGCCTTGTGAATCATATCCGATTCGGCAAAAACGGTGCACCTACCAGCAATCGTCACCCGGTTTCTTGCCCTTAACGCCCGCTCACCAAACCTTTCAATCGGTATCTGTAGTCTGGTTGCCTGATGGTCTAAAAAACTGCCGGTCCCAGCAGCACAAACGGTATTCATCGCAAAATCAACTGGAATCCCATCACGGAGAATGATTATCTTGGAGTCCTGGCCACCAATTTCCAAAACGGTCTGAACATCAGGATAGAAATGACTCGCCGCCACCGCATGGGCGATTATCTCGTTCTTGACAATATCCGCCTGCACCATCACACCGGCGAGGCGCCGCGCCGAACCGGTTGTGCCCACACCTAATATCCGCACCTGCGAATCAACCTCACCACCCAGTTCCTTTAAAAGCTGGCGGATGGAGTTTATCGGATTCCCCTGAGTGCGTAAATACCTCTCTGCCAGGACATTGAAATTCCGGTCAACCACCACCCCTTTCGTGGAGATGGAACCAACATCAATTCCGAGATAACCCTCGTGCACGTCTGCGCCTCCGCAGAAGTTCAACAAACGCCTCTAATCTGGTAACAATTCCCGTGTTGGAGGTGTGCTCGTCAAATGAAAGGGAAAGGACAGGGACACCAGTTGCATCGCTAAGGCGCTGGAGCGCCTCAAGCGCAATGTTCTCAGGCATACAGGTAAAGGGAAAGAGATGAACAATGCCATCCACTCCCTGACGCGCAAACCAGATTGCCTCGCCCACAGTCCGAATCGCCTCCCCACCAGGACACTCACGCAGGTACGAACGCGCCAGGCGCCGGGAGCGGAGATAGCCAAAATCAGAGCGTAACAGGTGGCGGAGATGGTTATAAAGGCTGCGTTCAAATACAACCTCCGCACCCAGACGTGCCAGTTCCTTTTCAATCTCCTGATTTGCCGCCTGGTCAATTGTGAAGAAAATCTCACCCACAAGACCGACCCTGATATCCGGTCTCTTACCGTTCAGGGCAAACATCCTAAAAATCTCCTTGCGAGCCCTCTTCATCTCCGTGCCGGTCCGGGCAAGCTCAATCAGTTCCAGCGCCTTGCCCTTTAACCGCTCCGCTCCCCAGAAATCCACCGCCCTTTTCTGATTCAAGAGGCGCCGGAAATCCCTTGTCAGGGCGCTTTTCTCAAAGAGATGATAAACCGCCTTAATAACCCTTGCTGGATTAACGCCAAAAAGTTCGGGCATCAATTTGAAGATAAACTGGTATGCCGAATACTGAGTAACCGGGACAAGCCGGAAATCGTTTCTCATCGCCCGCAGAGCCTTTTCCTGCAAATAGTGGTAATACCCGAAACGGCACTTGCGCGCACCAGCAGCCATCAAGAGTGTGTCCGCACCGTTTTCAAGCGCCTCAATGAAGTTACCCAAGGTTATCTTGAAGGGCATGCAGACCAGTTCTGGTGCCAGTTTCACACCGAGGGCAATTGTCCGCTTTGAGGTTGGTGGCGGCATTGCTACCTCGGCACCTAACTCCTCGACAAATCCCTTGAGCGCAAGGGTATCGTAGCCAAAATAGGGAATGCCTACGCGCACAACTGTACCTGCCTTCTGCGCCTCATCAACTCCACAAACGCCTCAACACGGGTAACAATTCCGGCGGTCCCGGTGTGCTCGTCAATCACCAAGAGAAGGAAAGGCACCTGTGCTGCCTGTGCCCGCTCGCGCATAAATTCGGCAACAATTGAGTCTGGACCACAGCCCATTGAGACCGCCATACAAAAGCCATCAACTTTATCCAAAAAATATTCAAAGGCATTGAAAAGTTCCCGTTCATAAACCCAACGGATTTTACCCGCAAACCCATCCTGGTTCATAAGTATCTCTTGGGGGAGGTCTTCCTTCGTCACTATTCGATACCCATTTTCCTTGAATGTCCTGATTATCGCCCCAGAGATAAACTCATCCCCAAGGTTGTAAAAATGGCTAATAAGACCAACGGTCGGAATGGGTAGCGGTTGAGGTTGAGAATCATTGACCTTTGCCTTGACCTGAACCTCTCTGGCTCTGCGCCATGCCTGCCACACTTTTAAAGGATTGGAACAAATCTTTAGACCGGCAAGGAGATGAGCACGGGCAAACCCACCCTTAATCGTTGGCGCAATCAAACGCACCTTGTCATTTAAAAGCATTCGGGCAACATCAACAATCCCAATCATCTTCGGACAGGCATAAAGCCCGTGACGCAAGGAGTCCAGGCGGGGAAAGAAGATGGCATCAACCTGGTCTTTAAGTTCAATAATATGTCCAGCCACAATCTTTATCGGGAGACACACCTCACTCGAAACACAGGCAAGACCATTTTCAAGAATCGCCTCATCGGTCTTCCGGCTTATAACCACCTCGGCACCCAACTCGGCAAGAAAACTCTCCCATAGCCTGCCATAACGATAATAAAGCAACGCCCGCGGCAGCCCGATTTTCATGCTTTTATTCTATTACCAACAAAATCAAAAGTCAACACACTTTTAATCAACTACAACATCTTACCAGTACGATTAACTAAATTTATACCTTTTCCAGTGAGCTGGAAACAGCCATCCTTCGCAGTTTCGTAATTTAAGTTGACCTCCCGAAATCATCTGCCGGTTTTGAAACCGAGCAGGCTCCAGACCCAGTTTCAAAAGAACCTCCATACCCCTTTTGATCCCGCTGCCCAAATCGCTAACCCGATGGCAATCAGAGCCAATGGTAAATATCCTTACCCCTCTTTGAACCGCTAATCGGACTATCTCCTCCTGAGGATATGGCTCATCATCACCCCGCCGGAATGCTGAGGTGTTTATCTCCAGACCGGTTCGGGAGTGCGCAATTGCACTCACCATCGGTTCAATAAATTGTCCAATGGCATCAAGAAAACCCGTACCCATCTCCGGCAAAATGCATTTCCGCCAGATATCAAGATGGGCAAGACAGTCAAAAAGACCCGAACCTGCTGCAGCCCGGACATACTCGAAATAACGCTTAGCAATAAACTCTGATCCCCGCGGTTTCAATTGGAAGCGAAATTCATCAATTTCACCCTTGGAGGTGATGGAAATGTGGTCAAGGCAATGAACCGCGCCAAGAACAAAATCAAACCGATTTTGAGAGAGAAAATCGGCAATCCTGCCCTCCAGCCCCATCTCATAACCAATTTCAATCCCGGCACGAATATCAAGTTCGGGAAAAGCCCTCTGGGCACGCTCAATCTCCTCCAGATAGGCACTGGTCCAGTCCGAATCAACCGCTCTTGCCTCACCCCTGACAATAATCCTTTCAATCTCTGCCCGCACCGGGTCGGGTTCGTAATGGGTGGTAAAGCATAACTCTTTAACGCCAATTGCCAATGCCTGCCTGCAGTAATCAGTGATACTCCCCTGGGCATCAGGAGAAAAATCAGGATGAATATGATAATCAAACAACATTAATTTATCACCTCTACCTGCATGGCGAAATCGGGCTGCCAGTCATCCTTATGTGTGAATCCCAATTTTGCACCAAGCCTCCCCAACTCTTTTATTTTTACCGCAGCGGTGATACTCAACCTCTGCGCCGACTCACCCGAAGTAAAACCTGTTCCAACCCGCATCACGCCCGACTCCGAGGCATAAACCCTAATGCCCTTCCCGGTAATATCAATCAGCATCCCAGTAAGAGAAATGTCAACCGGTGATGCTTCCGTCCTGATATTCAACTCGGCAATCCTCCCCCGTCCAACTGAATTTAAAGGGTATTCATCACCAAAAGCCAACCGCATCATCACTATTCGCCAGCCCGTCTCTATTTCTATTCTTGCACTCCGTGACTGTTCGTCTTCGGCACGGAATCTTTCCCTCAAGATAAACCTGAGCTGAAGCGGGTTGGACTCATAACCGGTTCTGAACTGTAACCGCGCAGGAATGGAATCGGTAAGATAATCACGACGGGTGTTACCCTCAACAGCTGCAGAAAAACCTCCTTGGTGATAACCAAAATGGGCATTAACCTCAGCCCGGCTAAACCTCCGACTAAGCCCATAGGCACGACCCGCAGGCGAGAAAAAGCGAGCAGAATAAACCGAACCTCCTAATACCGCATTCATCCCGGCCTCCTTGACAGCAACCACCGCCGACACCGCAATTGCATCAGGTAAGGATGTAGCGAGTTCCAGCCCCCCGCTCCTACCCCCTGCGCCCGCTTTCAAAAAAAGACTAAGCGCCCCTAAGTTCTGACCATAAAATGAATATGCGGAATCATCGGGGGCAAAGGGGCGATTAAATCTTATCCCCTGAACCGCCAGTCCGGCTGAAACACGTTCATTCCCACGGATTTGCGCTATCAACCCTACAAGCATCTGTGCCGCCTGTCCCTTTTCCTTAAGTGAAACCGAATCTCGGTGCACACCACAGAATTTAAGCCGAGCGATCGTTCCGTCCGCATTCAGCGTTGCATCCCTTGGTGAATAGGAGCCTAAACAGGTAAAAGTAAACCTCTGAAAAGTTCTGTCAATCCTTAAACCGCGCAGGTTTCTATTCTCCTGTGCTGACCTGGCAAGAACATTTTCTTTCTGACCGAAAACCACTTCGCTGAAACCCGAGCGAGCAGAGGGGGCAGAAAAAATCAATCCTCGACCGAAATGCAAAAGAAAATCACCGAAGGTGAACCGCCATTCACCCCTCTTAAAAGAAAAACCACCTCCCCAGAAATCGGCAATCTGTTTTTCCCCTGCATCCTTTTCAATGATAATGCACGCCTCCTGATTCTTTTTTGAAAGGTTAAGACGAATAAAATTACCTGGCTCAGCAATGCCTTTTCGGATGGAGTCTACCCTGAATCGGATGAGTAAATGGGAACGGCTTGGTACCTTGGTCGTAAACCTCTCTATCTTAATCAGGCTGTCCTCCACCTGCTCATAAACCTCCTCATCATCCGGCGTCAGCTGCCGGTCGGGAACAAGTTCAAAAGGCATAAAATAACCGACCGCGAGAAAGATGACTACTTCCACTGGCAATTTATACCCACCGTATGGGTATCTCCCATTTGCGGATGGTATTGATAACCATAATTTATCCCCAGCCAGTTAAACTGGAGAACCAGACCGGCACGCAGACAGAAAGGAAATGTCTCCAACCCACCTTGAATAACTACCTCTTCAAAAAGCTGAAATTCTGTTCCGGCAAGAATGCGCTCAACCTCCCTTTCTTTTTCAAGGTCAATTGCCAATAGAAGCGACTCAGCCGGCTTCCAAGTCAAACCCGCCCTGAATTCAGGAAAAAGTTCGTCACCGCTGCGAAAGCGAGGTGAGTTAATCCGCTGAAGGGCTATTCCCAGAGAAAAGCGGTCAATTGTGCCCAGAAACCCGAGGTCAAAACTGGGCAAAATATCAGGCGTAATGTCTTTAAAATGCTGAACCAATCCGTGAATTCCAAACCCTCCCGACCAACCCTCGGCAACCGGCAATGCCACGGCTGCGGCAATATCAACTTCGTTGTTACCGTTCAGGGTTAGAACCTCTAAGCCAGAGACAGAATGAAAAATTCCCAAAGAAAATTTCACCCCTACCCCGGCACAGTTCAACCCTTTTAACCCATATGGTTGAGCATAAACAATGGCACCCGCCAAGCGATGTGGGTTGGTTGCGAGGGCGGGATTAAGTTTAAGGCTATGCTGCCAATCCTCCACCGCTACCCCTGCTCCCATACCACTACTGGCCCCGACCGGAAGGGAAAATTCAAACGCGGAAACGAAGATAAAAACGAAAAAAGCCAAAGCTTCGCTTTTTATTTAACCCAGTAGAGGAAACGACCGCAATTGGGGCAGGTAACCAGTTCGGTCCGGCAGCGCACCGCCAGTTCCGAAGGCAACCTCACATAACAGCCGCCACAGAATTCTCTAATTACCTGAACTACCACCCTACCCCCATACCTTTTCATTATCCGCTCATATTGAGCAAGGACTTTGGGATCGATCTTTTTTGTGAGTTTCGCCCTCTCCTTTTCTGCAATCTTGATGAACTGTTCAGAAGCCTTAACCCCTTTAAACCCAACCTGCTGATAGCTTTCGCTCTCAATATCCCGGAGAATAAGGTCAAACTCCTCAAGGGAACGCAAGGTCTCAATCTTTGGGTTCATTTTACCTTCTCCTCAAGGAGTCGAACCTGCTCAATAAACTCATCCGGGGTTTGCGCGGTAAAGAGTTGTTTCCGTTTTGTCAGTTCCTGGCAGACAAGTGCAATTCTCCCCAAAGTAATAAGATACTGGTTTCCTGGGTCTTGTGGCGGCGCCATCACTAAAAATAGCAAATGAACCGGTTTCCGGTCAACGGCGTCAAACTCCACCCCTTTGTCTGACCTGCCCACCGCAATCTCCAGTTTGTCAAGCAAAAGCGACCTGCCATGAGGAATGGCGATACCCTTCCCAATGCCGGTAGAACCAAGCTCCTCCCTTTTGAGCAAAGTCTGGAGGAGCATCTCAGCACTTTCCCCCGACCGAATCATCATCACCATTTCCTTTAACACATCTGGTTTTTTACGGCTGGCGAGATGAAGGTTAATCCTATCAGGCCTCAACAATGATGTGAGGTTCAAGTCACACCTCCTTTTTGTCTTGGCTAATTCTTCTGCGGGGGACATCACCCCAGAGCCTTTCCAGACCATAAAATTCTCTTGTCTCCGCAAGAAAAATATGCACGATAACATCAAAATAGTCAAGAAGTATCCACTGACCACTTTCCCATCCTTCAATGTGATGGGGCATCTTCAATCCTTTAAGCAAACGAGGATCGCACAGGCCATCGGCAATTGCGCGGGCATGAACCGTGGAACTGGCAGTAGCAATAACAAAAAAGTCGGCTAAAGGTGATGCCTCCCTCAAATCCAATATCACCACATCCTCGCCCAGCTTCTTTTCGATAATCTTCGCTAATCTCCTCGCAACTTGGGAAGAATCGCCCTTAACCATCTATCCTTCAATTGAAGACCAACATCTTTGCCGATACCAACATCAGTACAATCGCACAACCTCCGGGAAATACTGCTGGTAATCATCGCCCAAGATAATCTCCACATCAACGAAACGACCAGAATCGATCTTCACCTCTACAGGTGGAATTATTGGCTCTCCCCAGTTTAAAAAAAGAACCCTTTTTCTTTTCGCCAACGCCCTTGCTACGGCAAGTGCCATTTTGCCATCGGCGTTGCGCAAATCTCTAACCACTGTGCGTTGATAATGCGCTTCGGCATCGCTGGTGCTATAAACATTAAAACCGCGGCTCAAGAGTTCCCATGCGACCGCCCTTGCCAATCGGTGAATACCAGTGCCATTAACCACCTCAACCTCGGCTGGAGGTATTGTAACTTCGGCGCGACCTTGCGGAGAACAGCCAGAAAAGATAAAGATAATTAATAATATAATAACAGACTTAGCCTGTTTAATCAAGAAAAATCAGCGAAGCACAAATCAACTCTTCTTTCCGATTACGCGATTGTCCTTGTCCACAACGACCTTAATTATCTTGTGTCGGCTCGCCTTCTCTTCGTCAAGGTAGACAATGCTCATCACAATCAGTTCGTCACCCACCTCGCCCAAGCGGGCGGCTGCACCTTTCAAAACACACCGACCGGACCCAGGAGGAGCAGAAATCGTATAAGTCTCAAACCGCTCCCCATTATTCAAATTTACCACTTGAACCATCTCCCCCGATTCTATTTCCGCCTCCTGGAGTAACAGTCCATCCAGCTCCAGACTCCCTTCGTAGTACAACTCCTTACCAGTAATGTGAAGCCCATGAATCTTCGACTTGAGAAATTTCTTTAGCATCATCGGCAATAACTAAGACTTTTTCTTATCTGTCGCTGTCTTTTTGCCACCCTTTTTCCCTTTTGTCACCCCCTCCTTCTCCGAACGGACAACAAACTCCAGAATGGCCATCTCCGCTGAATCCCCTGGTCGATGCCCTAACCGATAAATCCTCGTATATCCACCTTGGCGGTCAGCCAGCCTGGGGGCAATCTCTGAAAACAACTTCCGAATCAACCCCTTGTCGGCTATCGCCTTCGCCACCTGCCGCCGGTCCGCGAGTGTCCCGGAAATTGCCAGACGCACTAAGCGCTCTGCCAGCCGCCTTGCCTCCTTTGCTTTCGCAACCGTTGTTCTGATACGCTCGTATCTAATTAAGGCGGCAACAAGGTTTCGCAAAAGGGCAACCCGATGCTCGCGCTTGCGTCCTAATTTCTTCACTCTATCACCATGCCGCACAGATTACTCCTTTTCCTCCTCTTCCTCAGCCTCCGCCTTTGGTTTCCCCACTGGTATCCCTGAGATATCCATCCCCAAGCTCAATCCCAGATCCTCGAGAACCTTTTTCAGTTCTTCAAGCGACTTTCTGCCGAAGTTCTCAATCTCCAGTATCTCCCGTTCGGTGCGTTGAACAAGGTCGGCGACAGTCTGAATCGAAACCCTTTCACCGGTATGCTTTGAACGCCCCCGTTTCAAACAGTTGAGCGCCCGGTTGGAAAGCTCCAGCTCGTCAATATCCATTGCCAGAAGTTCTGCCAGCCGGTCGCGATCCTCGAGAACCTTCTCCTCCTCAACAAAACTGGGCTCCTTCTCACTTGGTACAAGTGCCGCCATATGGTTTCTCAATATCGTCGCCGATTGAATCAGCGCCTCCTCTGGAGTGACCGTGCCATCGGTCCAGACCTCAAGCATCACCCGCTCGAAGTCGGTTCTGTCCTCCACTCGCATCGTCTCCACCCAGTAATTAACCCTTTTTACCGGGGAGAAAAATGCGTCGCAGAAGATGGTCCCCTCAGGTGCGGTGCGGTTCTTACGGATGCGCTCCGCCTTAACAAACCCCCTGCCATTCTCAACCAGCATCTCAATGTTTACCGAACGGCGGTTATCAGCGATGGTGAGAATCTTCTGGTCTGGATTAACAATCACCAGGTCCGGCGGAACTGTCATATCTCGGGCGTAAAACTCCCTTTTCCCTTTGGCATGGAGGTAACAAAGCCGGGGCGTCTCAGACCAGAGTCGGAAACGAAGCTTCTTGATATTGATGATAATCTCAGGCACATCCTCAACCACATCCTCAATTGTGGTAAACTCGTGGGTAACACCATCAATCCGGACCTCCACCACCGCCGCGCCCTGCACCGAGGAAAGTAGCGCCCGGCGGAGACTGTTGCCAATAGTGGTTCCCCAACCCCGCTCTAATGGTGCAATACTGAACTTGGCGTAACTGTCGGTTGCCGTTTCGGTATCAATCTCATACCTTTCAGGCATTATAAAAGGTTTCAGTTTCATTTTGAATAAAACTCCACGATTAATTGCATATTACAGGGAACATCCTTTAAATCCTCTTGCGACGGTAGCCTAAGCATCTGACCGGTAAGTTGCTGCTGATTCACACTTAACCAGGGCACAACCACCGGCTCCTTTGCCGCCAGGATCCCGCTGACCAGTTTCCGCCCCTTTTCGGTGGCAACCGCAATCACCTGCCCTGGCTTAACTTGGTATGAAGGTATGTCAATCCTGCGATTATCCACGGTGATGTGACCGTGCCGAACCAGTTGCCGTGCCTGAGCCCGGGAGTCGGCAAAACCGAGCCGAAAAACAACATTGTCCAGCCGGCGCTCAAGCATCATCAACAGTGCCGCTGCGGTATTCGGACTCTTTGCCGCCTTGACGAAATAGTTGCGGAACTGCGTCTCCAGAATCCCATACATCATCCGTAACTTCTGTTTCTCCCGCAACTGAATCGCATAGGGCGAAACCCGGCGCCGGGTCGCCGTGGCTGCCTCTTCACCCCGCTTAATCAATGTGCATTTATCCGAAATACACTTGTTGCCCCGCAGAAACAACTTTTCCCGCGCCCGGCGGCAACGCTTACACTTCGCTCCTATATCTCTTGCCATATCCTATCCGTGATTATAAAACTCCTATCCCTTGTGTCAACAAACCGCTATACCCGACGCTGTTTTGGCGGACGGCAGCCATTATGGGGAATAGGGGTGACATCCTGAATGCTCACGATATCAAGCCCGGCGTTCTGCAGCGAACGAATCGCCGCCTCCCGACCCGGACCGGGTCCGCTTATCTTTACCTCAACCTTTCTCACGCCGAGTGCCACCGCCTCCTTACCCGCAGACTCTGCTGCCTGTCCTGCTGCATAAGGGGTGCCTTTCTTCGCACCCTTGAAACCGACCCTGCCCGCGGATGACCAGCACACCACCGCGCCGTCAGGCTCGGCAATAGTCACAATGGTATTATTGAATGTAGTGGTAATATGCGCCACACAAACCGGTGACGCCCTCTTCCTTGAAGACCTCTTTGCCACAACTACTCCTTCGGCGTTGAAGGCGCCTTCACCTTGATAACACCAGTGGTCTTACGCGGTCCCTTTCTTGTCCGGGCGTTGGTTCTGGTCCTTTGCCCGCGCACCGGCAACCGCGCCCGATGCCTCAGACCGCGGTAACAGCCAATCTCAATAAAGCGCTTGATATTGGCGGCAATCTCTGCCCGGAGTTCACCTTCAACCTTGTATCCGCTTTCAATCTCCTTACGGATACTCGCCAGTTCCTCATCAGAAAGTTCACCGACCCTTTTGTTCGGGTCGACTCCGGTCGCTGCCAGTATCTTTCGCGCCGAAGAAAGCCCTATTCCGAAAATCTTCGGCAGGGCATAAAGAACCTTTTTGCCGTCAGGCAGATCAACGCCAACAATACGAGCCACTTATCCTCCTGGTAAATAGATTATCTCTCAAGTTAATTGATATTATACCTGAAAATCAGGATACCTGTCAACAATTTCCGCAAAATAGGAACAAATCATCCCGTCATACCTGCTGGTCAACTCAAAAGTTGCCTGCGCAAGCCTCAGCCGCTGCCCTCGGCTCACCTCGCCATGGGAGCGCAGCTCCGCAATCACCTCTGGATAGTATTTCGGCTCAGGAACCGCGGTCACATAAAGCCAGTTCTTCGCAGCCGCCCGCAAAAGCGTAACTCCGCCAATGTCAATCAACTCAATCATCTCCTTCAGCCCCAAACCCTGCCTGAGCCCATCAGCAAAGGGATAAAGGTTACAGACAACAAAGTCAATCGGCTCAATTGTCTTGTCATCCCGGAAGGAAAGAATTCCCGCAGCAATCTTTGGATGCAATGTCTTGACCCTACCTTTTAAAACCTCAGGTGCACCGGTCCATTGCGCAACATCGGTAACATTAAAACCCGCCCCCCGCAGAACCTCACCTGTCTTTGAGGTTGCCAGCAGACCGTAATCAGCACCAACCAGAGCCCGCGCCAGCTCCTCAAGACCGCTTTTATCCCAGACCGACAGAATTGCCCAGCCCCGCACCTATGCCCCGAACTTCTTCAGTCTCAGCGCGTGCGCCAAAAGGAGCGGCATCAACTCCATCCCGGAAACAAACCCCAATGTCCCGCGCCGGCATGCCCTCTCCCCAAAATCCTCATCAAAACCCTGGGGACGGCAGTAACGGGAATGGATTAGTAAAGGCACCGGATGCCAGGAGTGGCTGCGCATCACCGCTGGTGTTGAATGGTCCCCGGTAATGCAGAGCACATCAAAATTCAGCGCGGTAATCCTCGGCACAATTCGCTCATCAAACTGCTCCAAAAGTTCCACCTTGCGGTCAAAATCACCATCCTCACCCGCCTGGTCAAACTCCTTGAAATGGACAAAAAAGAAATCAAATTTATCCTTCTTACTTTCAACCGCCCCTATCTCCCCCTCCCAGGTCCCATCGTTTTCCAAAACCTCCATCCCCAAAAGCCTTGCCAGTCCTTTATACATCGGATAGGCGGCAACACAGGCGGCACGCAGACCATAGCGCTCGGGAAATGGCGGCAGCTCTGGCAAAAGCGAAACCCCACGCAAAAGCACCCAGTTTGCCCTTGACCTCTTCTTCAACTCCTCTGCGCACCTTTCAATAAACTCATTCACCACCCGTGCCGCCCTTTCCGCCTCAGGCACGAGCGGCTTCACCGGCAATGGCTTCTTCCCCTCCCTGCCCGGGTCAGAATCGCTTAAGCCCTCTTTCAGACCCTCTCCAGAAAAAATAACAACAAACCTGTGCTCCCTGCCCGCTCTCACCAAAACCTTCACATCATCAATCTGACCAATCCGCTCCTGCAGCCGGGCGCACAACTCCACGCACTCCTCGGTCTTCATCCGCCTCTCCCCCACCTTTGCCCGTCGGTCAACAACCACACCCTCCTTATCCACTGTGGCAAAGTTTCCCCGTGCGCACACATCACCAGGCCTGGGAACAACCCCAATACCCACCGCCTCCAAAATACCCCTGCC
>JBDRUF010000028.1 GCA_039801245.1 candidate division WOR-3 bacterium | reverse complement strand
TATGGTGCTCCACCCGGCTAAATCACATACTGGCTAAGGGTTAATGAGTTTTTAGTTTTTGGTTTATGGTTTTCAGGGCAGGTCCTCCCCACCACTACCTATATTATGGATGTTTGGGGTGGGATTTGGGGCTTTAATTTAGGAGATTTATGAAGTGATATGGAAGGATCTCTTATTTAATAGAGGTAGATTTGTAATAACGGTGCAATTGCTAATTTTGTTTCTGGGTTGCCGTTGGAAATTGCGGGAGACCCAAAGGAAAGGATGGTTGTGAATTGGTTAGGGATGTTAAAGGTTGGGGCGGTTTTTGAGTCTTTGTTTATGATTTGGTTTTGCCCAGTTGTTTTTTAAATGGGAAGATGGGGAGATGGGTTTCGGCTCGGGTCAAGCAGGTGTTGATTTTGTCCCTAAATTTGGCTAAAGTTATCATCTAATGAAATCTGCCGATTCTCCCCGGCTTTTCTGTGATGTGATGCTGGGTAAACTGGCAAGGCGTTTGCGCCTTTTGGGCGTTGATGTCCGTTATGAGCGGGGTGTGAAGGGGATTGAGGCTTATCGCCGGGCAAAGGCAGAGGGCAGGATGTTTTTGACCCGGCATCACCGGTTCAAGAGTATGCCGGATGTGATTTATATTAACTCGGATAAGGTGAACGAGCAGGTTGAGCAGGTGAGAGAGTTTTTGCGGATGAAACCAAGCGAAAAAAGGGAGGTGGAGGGGGGATTTCTCTCCCGCTGCTCGGTGTGCAATGAGCCTTTGAGTAAAATCAGCCGGGAGCAGGCACGACCCGCGATTCCTTTTTACATCTATCAGATTCACACCCAGTTCCGGCGCTGCCCAAAATGTCAGCGGGTTTACTGGCCCGGAAGCCATATCAAGAGGATGATTGAACAAGGAGGAAAATAGATGGCGGTTACGCTTGATGGCAAGAGTTTAAGGATTGAGGATTTGGTAAGGGTGGCAAGGGAAAAGGAGCGGGTGGAACTTTCTCCCCTTGCCCGGGAAAGGATTAACAGATGTCGCAGGTTTGTTGAGGACAGGATTGCGGCAAGGGCGGTGATGTATGGTATTACCACCGGGATTGGCGAACTTTCTGAGGTTATCCTAACACCTGAAGAGACGAGGAGGTTTCAGCGGTATCTGGTCTATTCCCATTCTGCGGGTTGCGGCGAGCCCTTGCCGGAGGAGGTGGTGCGGGCGGCGATGTGCTCGCGCATCAATGTCCTCTGTAATGGTAACTCCGGTATCAGGCTGAAGGTGGTGGAGACGCTGGTGGAGATGCTTAATAAAGGGGTGACACCGGTGGTTTTTGACCGGGGCTCGGTTGGTGCCTGCGGAGACCTTTCGCCGATGAGCCAGATGGCGCTCGTGCTTTTGGGTGAGGGCGAGGCATTTTATCAGGGCAAGAGGATGAGCGGTGCTGAGGCGATGAAGGCGGCAGGGATTGAGACGATTGAGTTTGAAGCAAGGGATGGTCTGGCAACCATTAATGGCTCCAATATGACCGCAGGCTGGGGTGCATTGGAACTTTTTGATGCGGAGAGGTTTTTCAAGACATCGGAGATTGCCGCTGCCCTGACCCTTGAGGTCTTAAATGCCAATATGGCTGCCTATGATGAGCGGATTCACCAGGTGCGCGGGTATAAGGGGGCAATTACCTGTGCGGAGAATATCAGGCGCCTGACCGAGGATTCGGAGATGCTCAAGCAGCCGGGTAAAAAGGTTCAGGATGCCTATTCGCTGCGTTCCACACCACAGGTTGTGGGCGGTGCGCGTGACGCCTTGAGCTGGGCAAGGCAGATGTTTGAGACCGAACTGAACGGTGTTGGGGACAATCCGCTCTTTTTCCCTGATGACCAGGCATATTTGACCGGTGCCAACTTTCAGGGCACACCTCTGGCTCTGGCTCTTGATTTGACAGGTTCAGCGGTAACGATGATTGCGGTCCTTTCGGAGCGCAGAACCAACCGGCTTTTGAACCGCAACCTGTCGGTTGGACTGCCGGCATTTCTCACCAAGGGTGCGGGGATGTTTTCCGGGTTGATGTTAACCCAGTACACCCAGGGGATGCTTGTCTGCGAGAACCGGATTCTTTCCGCCCCGGCAAGCACCGGCTCAATTCCAGCGGCAGCAGACCAGGAGGACTTTGTCTCAATGTCATTCACCTCGGCAATCAAGACCAGCCGCATCCTTGAAAACGCCTGGTATGTGGTTGCGATTGAACTCTTGGCAGGCGCGCAGGCGGTTGAATTCCGCAAGCCCCTAAAACTGGGCAAAGGCACAAATGCCGCCTATGAACTCATCCGCAAGACCGTTCCGAAACTTGAGGAGGACCGACCGTTGCAGTATGACATCAACCGCCTGACCGAACTGGTCCGTTCAGGAGAACTCCTTGCGGTTGTTGAACAGGTTGTTGGTCCACTGAAATAATTCCAAAGAAAATATCAGGGGGCAGCCGAGCTGCCCCCTGAAGGAGGTTTTATGAAGCACATTATCAGCGAACAACCACCTTTTGGGTGGTTGTGGCTGTTTTTGTGCTGACCCGGGCAAGGTAAACACCTGCGGGTATTTTTGTAATATCCAAACAAGACTCCTTACCCGGGAGGAGCGTTGATTTGGCTACCACTTGACCCGCAGATGAATAGAGATTTAACTGCGCTGGGGCTTGACCGTAGAAAACAAAGCGGACAGTGCCTTTTGCCGGGTTAGGCACGATCAAAAGACCATTTCTCTTATTCGGTGCCACACTATTACCTGCCACACCCGACCGCTCGGGCTGAGGTGTTAATAGCGCAATCGTATCTTTAAGATAGACATAGAATTCGTTCGTGGCATTGCCGCGCAGCGCATAGATGTTATTACTGAGATGGGCAAGCGCCGCACCTGCCTTGACATGCCTGCCGGTTTCACTTAAAGGCAGTGGCTCCAATTCCAACCAGTTGTCGGTGGTAACATTATAGGCATAGAAGAAGTCTTGACTACCACCAGTAAAGGCGTAAAGCAAGGCGATGTCGTCACTTGTGAGTGCAGCCCCATCCCGGCACCTTGACCGCCTGCCACTCAACGAGAGATTCGGCAACGGGCTCTTATTAATCCAGGTGTCACTGGCAACTACATATTCATACAACTCATTGCTATAGGATTTCAAGGCAAAAATCCGCTCCTGGTTGAAACTGCAGAGTGCTGACCCAGCCTTGAACCTTTTTCCTGAGGGTGCGGCAGGTGCCTGGGCTTTTGGCTGCCACTCGTTCCTTTCCACTGAATAGGCATAGAACTCAAAGGTGTTGCAACCCTTAAGGCAGAACACATAAGAACTGTCACCAACCCGAACATAGGCAAGCCCGGTTCCACCCCGTTTTAATGTTCTGAGTCCGGCAGGAACATCTGCCAATTGCTCCCAGGTGTCATTTTGAATATCATACCGCCAGAACTCAAGCGTGTTATTGCCCTTGGTTGCATAGATATATCGCTCCTGGTCTGAACACATCGCACCCGATTTATACACCGCTCTGTTAGAAGGCAAAGCAGGGATAGGTGGCAATGTTAGCCATGAGTCCTGATTGGGGTCATAGGCATAGAATTCAAAGCTTTTATTCCCCTTGAGTGCATAAACTTTTCCTGAACCACCCGGCATCCCTGCTAGCGCTCCGCCATATTTGACCCGGCGCAAGCCGCTGGGGATGTCCTTGCGTCGTTGCCAGCCCGCAGCTTGGGACCAGACATGCAACCGGGCATAGCAGGTGTCATTTGCAGGGTTAACATCACCGGCTACTACTGTGTAAGCGCTCAGGTGATAGTAGCCGCCTGTTGGTTGCCAGATAGGAAGCCTTATTTCCCGCATCTCACCTTCGCCAACCCCACTAAAGCCTACAGAATCAAAATAGGCTTGGTTTCCCCTGACACTATCCACTATTAACAGGTACACCTTGCCGGTCTCGGTTGCCTCACCTACATTTCTAATCCTGATAATCGGGCTTACCGGTAGTGGCCGCATCTCACCCTGGGGCGAGACCGAAACCACCGCCATATCATGCAAAACAACCCGGCAATGGGTGCTTAATGTGTCATTTACTGGGTTGCAGTCACTTAGCCCGGTGGAGCAGCGGACGAGATACCTGCCGCTGGTTGCATCCCATGTGGAAAAGACCACATCGGTCAAGGAGTCGGGTGCAAGGTTCTCAACCAAAACCGAATCAAGGAAAATGGGCGTGCCCCCAGAATCGGGTGTAATCGAGAGGTAGGTTTTGAAACTCTTAGGGGTTGCGGAGTAGTTTCCAACCCTTGCCCTGGGTGTATTTGGTCCAGGATCAACCTCACCTACTGGCGCTAAAATTGCGGCGACACCCACATCTGTTCCGGCAACAAAAACCGTTCCGGTGGCGTGATTGTTTCCTGGCTGTCTATCCAGAGTCAAAAGGGTTGTGCATTTGGTGGTCCAGGAGCCGGTGCGGAGCGCCACCCAGTTCGGGAATGTAATAACCGAATCCGCGCCTGGAATTAGATTTAGGATCATCTGCGCCACATAGCCATCAGAGATGGTAAAGCGGCAGTTAAAACTGTCTGTGACTGAGCCGAGATTTCGTATCCTCGCTTGGGGTGCAACCACGCTTCCTGAATCCACCGTATCCTTAGGGGCGATAATTCCGATTACCGCCACATCATGAACTATTACCTCGGTAACTCGGCTCAAGGTGTCGTTACTCGGATTGACATCGTTGTTCACCGCGGTTGAGCAGTAAATGACCACGCTACCCCGTGGGGCATTCACCTGCCAGAAAGCCAGCGTCACCGTATCAATTACACCCGCAGCGATTGCCACCTTTGTTGACTCCTGATAATAGGAGCCGATTCGGACAAATACCTTGGCGCTTTCCTGCGCCGAGCCTTTATTCTCCACCGCTACCTTCACATCCACCTGCCCTCCTGAATCCACCTGCGCACCCGGTCGGACAATACCAGTTGCCGCAATATCGTGAATTATGACAGAGAAACTGCCACCAATCCGATTATTCGCCGGCTGCATATCACCCGCCAGGGCGGTTGAACAGGCGGTAGTGTAGTTCCCGCGCGGTCCGCAGCTCCAGTCGGTGAAGCTAACCAATGTTGACTCACCTGGTCCAAGAGCGTTAACCAGGGCACTGTCATAATAGGATGATGGACCAGCGATGCGGAAATGAACATAGAAACTCTCGGTCGTATTGCCGTAATTGCGGACCCTTGCCCGGACGGGCAGAGTTCCAGCCGAGTCCACATTCCCTACCGGTGAGACAATTTGGATAGAGCCAGCATCCCTCACCCGGACAAACACATTTGCGCTCCCCCGGTCGTTAGCGGTATTTTGATCTCCGGTAAGTTGAGTTGAACACCGGGCGGTGTGGCTGCCTCTTGCCAGCGCTGTCCAGTTGGGGAAAATCACCGTATCCTGTGTTCCCGGAGTGAGCGTTTTACTGCGGGTCTGCTCGTAACCGGTTCCGGTAATAACAAGGCGGCAATTAAATGTCTCGGTGGTATTCCCGTAGTTCCGCACTGTTGCCACCGGGCTTACGATGTCCCCTGAATCCACCTCTGCGGGGACAGAAACAGACACTGTTCCAACATCTCGGTACCGGACAAACACGGTCTCAGTCAGGCAATTATTAGCAGGATAGGTATCACCAGCAAGCATCGTTGAGCATCTCACCACCACATTTCCGCTCGGATGCGCCTCCCAGGTATCAAACTCTACCACCGCGGTGTCCTGCCCGGCAATATAGCCAACCACCGCGGTATCATCATAACTACTTCCAATCCTCAACCGCACCGGCACATTACTGACCGGCACCGAAACATAATTCTTCACCACTGCGCGCGGTGTCACCGCGCTACCGGAATCAACCGTTCCCTTTGGCGCAACAATCCTCATAACACCCACATCCACTTCACTGCTCACCACCTGACACGAGTCAACATCGGGCAGATAATTGGGCTTCGTTGCGGTCACATACATATAGCCTGGGGTTGTCGGATTGATAGAAAATGTCACCTCACCGGAAGAGTTCGTGTAATTGCGGGCATAGACCTCACTCCCCTTATGCACACACACCAGGGCACCGGCAACCGGCAGGGTATCCCTCAACACCCGCACCGTAAAATTCTGTGACCCGGTATTTATCGGACTGGTAAAGGTGGCGTTCAGCCCCGCTGGCACCTCCTCATACATCAAAAGCAGTGGGTCGCCAAACAGATTCAACTCAAAATAGCACCACCGCCAGGCGCCATTACCACCATTCGCCAAATTACGGTAAACCTCCTTTGACTCAGAATGGGTCAAACCGATGGGCATCGTATCGTGATTAAAAAAGAAATCGTAAAACCTCACATCCAGCCTCTCTGAAGGTCCAATCACCGGTGGTGTGCCCCACCCATAGCGGGAGTTCATTATCACCGCCAGCGCGCCGCCATTAGACCAGTTATGGGTTGACTCAGCCAGACAATCAGAATACTCAAAATTGCCTGGATGGCAGGCGATAGAATTAATCAGCCCCACCCTTGACCCGTTATTGTGCCCGCCAATGACCGAATTTGAATAAAAGGCATATGTGGGTGGTGGCATCGTATGATAAATCCCGGTCTCATTCCCGTGCCCGACCATGTGTGAGAACTGAAACCCATTATTCAAAGAGTCCCGCACCATCGTGGTATTACCCGGCTCATGGATAAAAACATCGCTCCACCCAGAGGGGGTAATACTGGCGATGGACTCATTAGACTGCCGATAGGCGTAACCAGACCACAGCGAGTCATCAACCAAAAGAATCCGGCGCAGATAACCGGTCGGTGGACTGGTCTCGTGGGTGATGACCTTATTGACAAATGTCTTTACCTGCGTCGTATCATCAACGCTTGCCCTCCCGATATAAACATCATAATAAAGATCAGTGGTATCCTCCCCGTATTCGCCAAAGATGCTGTCGTGGTCCGAGTCCCAAGACCACTGCAAATCACCGTAGTAGAGGTCGCAGGGGATATTGCCGGTGTCACTGTTGCAATATGTGCGCGCCCTTCTTGCCGGGACAATGGCATTGTCACCACCTAATAACACCCACATCGTGCCTTGGTTGGTGTAATAGTCACGGATGAAGTTGCGGATCTTCTCCTGCAGGTCCCGACCGGAGTAGTTGGAGTTTATCCAGGAGGTGGTGCGGACTATCCCGGAATAACCGGTGCGGGTGCGCCAGTTGACCAGGCGCTGAAAATAGGGTGCAAGGGTGGCGTTGGTAATCACCACATAGTCATAGGTGCCAAAATCGGTTTCCCTTTTTTGCGGGGCAAACCGTTCGACATCCTCGGGGTTGGCCACAAGCGTTTTTACACCCTGAGAGAACACCTTAACCTGCTTCGGGGTTAAACTTATTTCCTCTGCTGTC
This sequence comes from candidate division WOR-3 bacterium, assembly GCA_039801245.1. Classification (NCBI taxonomy): domain Bacteria; kingdom Pseudomonadati; phylum Caldifarciminota; species Caldifarciminota bacterium. The sequence continues at coordinate 16,737 of JBDRUF010000028.1, read as the reverse complement.
GCATCAAACCCGTAATCAACATTCACCCTTAAACGGGTGGCAACAAGATAGGAGTTGGTAACCGGGTCAAACTTCACCGGATACAGGGAAACGGTAACCAGCCGGAAACCGGATTTGATTCCAACTGGACTAATCTCATACAACCTCTCGGGCCAAGGCTCTTTATTAGCATAAACCGCAGGGTCAGGTTTGACAAACTCGGGCAGGTCCCGTTGGGAAACCGGCACCGGGTGCTGGGCTGGATAGGGTGGATACGGCGCTCTTAAGGAAACAAACCTTTCCACCTCAACATTGACATCTGTTACCTTCATCCCTTGGGGTATTACAATGGTAAAAAAGCAGTAGGGGAGGATGGGTCTGCCAGGGTTTTGCAGGTAGTCGGTGGTAAGACGCTTTTGGGAAAGGTCGGCACTGGGTTTAAATGTGAGGAGGGTCCAGTTTTCCCCACCGGCGGTGGTGGTAGTTAGGGCGAATAGGTCCGGGCTGAAACGGAAACTACCCGACCAGCCAGCCAGTGAATAAAAGACAAAGCCGAGGAGAAAAAACAGGCAAAACAGGCGTTGTTTCATTGTGCCTCCTAATCTTTGATTTTGCTTTAAAATCCCCCTGTGGTGCCCCACAGGTCTTTGGCAGTGAAATAATAAAGCCATCACCGCTGTCCTATTTTTTAGGCGCCGCACACTGCTCAGTAAAGAAGTATACAGATGATAAATGGTTTGTCAAGCATTTGTATAAGCCCGGTAAATTTGCCTGATTTTTGTTTTTAAGATAGGGGTCCTTGCAACTACGGGCAAGGTATTTTAAGGCTCAATTTCCCCCAATTGAATTTAATTGAGAGCCTTTTGTTCTTATTGAGGACAATTTGAGACCACCCTTTTAGATGTATCCGCAAGGGGATTTTAAGGCCGACAGGATTAGGGGGGTGACCCCGGGGGTGGAGGGGGGTTGAGGAGAGGATTTCCTGTACCCTCGAGGGAATTTGAGGGGAGGTTAAGAGCTTAAAAATTTTTCTTGACAACGATAATTGTTTTGATATAATTTCAACGAGAGCAGTAAAGATGATGCGTTTCATCACGAGATTAAAAAGAGCGAGCCTTGTGTTGGGACGTGTTATTTTTACTGGTCTCGTATCCTTAAAAAGAGAGGAGGTGTAAAACAAGATGAAGAACAAAGGCTTTACCCTGATTGAGCTGCTCGTTGTCATCCTGATTATCGGTATCCTGCTCGCCCTCATCATTCCGAACTTTGTCTTGTTCCAGGAGCGGGCGCGGCGTTCATCTGTGAAGAACAATATGCATGTTGTCCAGACTGCGCTTGAGGCGTATGCGGTTGACCACTATGGCAACTATCCGCCTGAGGATATGGAGTGGACGCCCGGGGAGGAAACAGGTATGTGTCTGTGGTTCCCGGGTGGCGACCCCATCGGGGTTGACGGTGAACCCAAGCCGGGGAACTTCCCTGTGAACCCGTATGATGGTAAGCGCTACAACGACGAGGACAAGGACGAGGAAGACCTCGTTTATGCTGACCTGTTTGGCGAACTTGAGCCGGGCCAGAATGCCCAGATTCGTGGCAGCGATGATGATTGTCCTTATATCGACTTTGGCGGCACCCCAGAGTATCCTGGTGGCATCGGCATCGCCACTTATGTTCCGGGTATTGGAATTGAGACGCCGCAGGAGTATGGTATCTACGGCTTTGGTCGTGATGTCTCATTCCCGATGTACGACTTAGACCCGATGTGCGACGACCCGCAGGATGAGACCTACTGGATTTTCTTCGTTCTCCACAACTAAACCTCCGCAAATAGTAAAGGGGTGGGAACTCCCACCCCTTTTTATTTCCTTGACAGGTGCGGAAGCAGTTTTATACTAATGTCTATTATGGGAATTGTTTCCCAACCGGTGATTGAAACGGTGCGGCTGAGCAAGTCTTATCGTGCTGGTTTTGGGATGAGGAGGGTTCAGGCGCTGATTGACCTGAATCTCCAGGTTGAAAAGGGGGAGATTTTTGGCTTTCTCGGACCGAACGGCGCGGGCAAGACCACAACCATTAAAATTCTTATTGGACTAACAAAGCCAACCCAGGGTTTTGCCACTCTCTTTGGTAAGCCCCCGCGCAACCACCAAATAAAAAGGCGGGTGGGTTTTCTGCCCGAGTCACCCTATTTTTACGAATATCTCACTGCCCGGGAGTTTTTAACACTTGCCGGGCAACTTTCCGGCTTAAACAGGAATGAGATTGGAGACAGGGTCCGGCAGGTTTTAAGGATGGTGAGGATGGAGGATGCTGCCGGTCAGCAGATGAAAGGCTTTTCGCGGGGGATGTTACAGCGCATAGGGATTGCCCAGGCTTTGATAGGCGACCCGGAACTGGTGATACTTGATGAGCCGATGGGTGGGCTTGACCCGATTGGCAGAAAGGAGTTCCGGGATATAATTGTCAGTTTGCGCGACCAGGGCAAGACGGTATTTTTCTCCACCCACATCCTTGCTGATGTGGAGATGATTTGCGACCGGGTGGGGATTATTGTTGCCGGCAGGATGGTCAAGGTGGGCAGGTTAAGTGAGATTATTGGTGCTGAGGTCGAGTCAATTGATGTTACCCTCAAGGGTGTTGAGGGAAGGTTTCGGAAGGCTTTTGAAAGGATAGCCCAGCGTTCTTTGGTCTCTGACGGGATGTTGATGTTAACGGTGCGCAACGAAGAGGAAGTTGAGAAGGTGCTGGCGATTGCCCGCGAAGCCGATGCCAGAGTGGTGGCGATAGTTCCGCGCACCCGCACCTTAGAGGATTTCTTTATGCAGCAGGTCAAAAAGGCGAAGGAGGGGTCTTAATGTTCAACAGGATATACGGGGTTGCCCTCAACACCTTCCGGGAGTCTTTGCGGGACAGGGTCCTTCTGGCTTTAATAGTGACTGGTGTCCTGGTGATGGCAAGTGCGAAGGTGATTCAGCCGGTGGCGCTGGGCGAGGCAGAAAAAATAATCAAAGACCTCGGGCTTTCAAGCATCACCCTTTTTTCAGTACTGGTTGCGGTTCTTGTTGGTGGTCGCCTTGTTTATCGCGAGGTGGAGAAGCGGACGATTTACCTCCTCCTTGCCCGACCGGTGCGGCGCCAGGAGTTTATCTTGGGCAAGTATCTTGGTCTCATCCTGGTTCTCTTGGTCAGCCTGGCACTGATGAGTGTTGGCTTCTATCTTGTCCTCTTGATTACCGGGGTGAAACCTGAGGCACGGCTTCTTCTGGGTGTGGTGATGACCTTCTTAGAACTGTTGCTTTTGACCGCGGTAGCGGTTCTCTTCTCCACTTTTGTTACGCCCATTGCGAGTGCGGTCTTCACCTTTGTTGTTTACTTCATCGGTCACAGCACCCATCTTCTAAAGCAACTGGCGGCGATGAGCCCCTCCCCCCTTATAAAATTTCTCGCTCTGGGCTGCTATTATCTCCTGCCCAATTTGAGTAACTTCAACATTCGGGCAGAACTGGTGCACAATGTGCCATTAAACCCGGATGCCTTTTTATATTCAGGCTGTTATGCAGGTATTTATACCTTCACCCTGCTTCTCATCGCTATGGCGGTTTTTAACCGCAGGGATTTTTGACGACCGTGGTTGAGGTTACCAGACCTGTGCCTAAGGCACCGGGTTTTCTGATTAATATTATCCCGGCGGTGCTGGTAATCTGGGGATTTGTCGGGGTTTATCTCCTGCAACTGGCCATTGATTCCACCAGCCGGCGGCGAGGGGAACGGTTAGTGCAGGAGCTTGCCTATTTCCCCTCGGGTGTTGCTCTGAGGGAATCCGCGGTTGAATACCAGGAGGTACTGGCGGACTTTATCTGGCTTACAGCGATTGATTACTACGGGCGCCACTTAGAGACCGACCAAAAGTATGATTGGCTGGGGCATATATTTGGGATTCTCACATCGCTTGACCCGCGGTTCGTCGGTGCCTATCATTTCGGGGCTCTTACCCTTGCTTGGGATGCCCACAAGCCGATTGAGGGGCTCAAACTTTTATTTTCCGGGATGAAGGCCAATCCATTAAACTGGCAGTTACCTTTTGATGCCGGTTTTATCAACTATATGTTGATAGGTGATTATGAAGCGGCGGCACGGCTTTTTTTGGTCTCGTCAAAGTTGCCCAACGCCTGGACAATGGTGGCGCGCTGGGTGCCATATGCGCTTGCACGCAGCGGTGATTTTGCGACCGCCCGCCAGATGTGGCGGGACCTTTACTACAGCACCGAAAACAAAAAACTGCGGGAGTTGATAGTCAGACAGCTGCGTTGGCTGACACTGGAGGAGGGGCTTGCCCAGATTCAGGATGCGGTTAACCGATTTTCCGAAAAGGAGAAGAGGTTGCCTTATAGTATCGAGGAGCTGCTCTCCCGGGGTTATCTCAAAGAACTTCCCGAGGAGCCCTATGGTGGCAGGTATTTCCTTGACGGCGACAAGGTCCGCACCACCACCCCTCGCAGTCGGCGGGGTTAAATAAAAACTTGACAAGGATAATAAAAGTTGCATAATTTATATATAAAAGGAGAATCTATGAATAAAGAAAGAGGTTTCACTTTGATTGAACTCCTGGTCGTTATTATGATCCTGGGGGTTCTGATGGGGATGTCGGTGCCCCGATTCTCGGGGATTCGGGAACAGGCACGGAGAAGCGCGATGAAAATGAACCTTCATAATGTTCAGATGTTTGTTGAGCTGTTTCATCAGGAGTTCGGATATTATGCCGATGATTTCTATGAGGATGGGTACGGGTGCGTTTTTCCCGGCGGGGAATATGATGTGAAGATAGGGAAGCTTCCTACCAACCCTTGGACAGGCAAAGAGATGGACCCGGACGAATTTAACCCTGAGGACTATGATGATATCAGTGACATCAGCAATACGAGCGAAGGCGGTCCGAACGATATCTGGGGTTATGACCCTGGCAATATTGTTTACAGTGTTTGGGAACCCCCAGGTTCAGCCCACCCCACTCATTATGGGCTGGTTGGCATTGACCACACCGGCGGTTCTATACGGGAATACAATGTGGAGAATGAGGCGGTGATATTTGTTTTGCACAATTAAACGCCAGGGGGGTGTATGTTTTCAGAAAAGATATTCTTGACACAAATGCCTAAGGGTAATATAATTCAGCCTATGCCTCCCAACCCAAGGTCTGGTAAGACGCTGGGGTTTACTCTTATTGAACTATTGGTGGTGATATCGGTCTTGGGTATTATACTTGCCTTTTTTGTCCCGACTTTTATTGCGAGGGTGACTACCAATGCCCGACGCACCGCTACCCTTCATGAAATGTATGTGATTAGGGAGGCGATAATGGGCAATCCGGACGTGCGCGTTGGGGGAGAGGTTGCGGGGTATGGATTTAAGCAGGATATGGGTAGATTACCTCGGCATCTTATAGAACTGGCTACGCAAAATCCGTTTGAAGGGATGTACGCCCAGATCACCTATGTTGGAAAAGAAACCCTGCCCGGCTGGGACCCCTATATTGGGAAGGGGTGGAACGGTCCTTATATCCGTGAGGATGGTCAGATGAGTTATTTATATGATGCTTGGGGAACCCCTTACCAGTTCTGGGTTGAAGGTGGTGAGACGCTTGGAATTATAAGTGCGGGTCCTGATGGGCTATTTTGGGGCCAACAGGGTGCAACAAAAGATGATGATATAAGGGTGAGGTTTTAAATATGAAAAGACCGGATGAGAGGGGCGTAACATTAATTGAACTTCTTGTCGTTTTGATGCTCTTGAGCCTTATTCTTACTGCTGCGATTAAAACCTGGGATGTCACATTGCAACGAGGTCGTTTTGAGCAGACCCGTCAGAAACTGGATCGGCTTGCTAAGGTTATTACCGGTGATCCCAATTATGTTGTGGATGGTGTCAGGGCTGACTTTGGTTTTGTGGGTGATATGGGTGCTCTGCCGAGAACTCTTGCTGATCTTGTCGAAAGTCCATCTTGGGTTTCCCCGCCAGAGAGCAGTCTCTGGCGAGGTCCTTATGTGAAACCAACCTTTGCAGAATCGCCGGAGGGTTATAGGATTGATGCTTGGGGTGATACCATCATATTCGATAAGGATAGTATGTTTCTGAGGAGTTATGGGGGGGGTGGTCTGGTGGACCGCTCCCGGTGGTTGACCCGCCCGTTGGGGTATACCGAAAACGACCTTTTGCACAACAATGTTCAAGGGATAATTAATGACCAGCGAGGCAATCCCCCTCCTCAAAATGACAGCTTTTACATTAGAAACGCCATCAAGGTTGAACTGGACTATCCGCGCCAAGGGGTGAGATATGTTGATGCCTATATGTTGAGGAAAGAAGATAACGGGAATTTTAGTTTCTTAGATGTGCCTCAGGGGGTTCACACCCTAAGGGTGATATTGATGCGGATTTATCCACCAGGGCAGCCTTGGGATACTGTCACTAAGATGGTGACAGTTTTCCCAAAGGTCGGGGCACCGGGTCTCGAGATAAGAATGAATTGTTTGTGGGAGTGAGGAGGTAACGATGAAGAGACAAAATGGTTTCACCCTGATGGAGCTTTTGGTAGTGCTTTTAATAATTGGGATACTGAGCACAGTGGCGTTGCGGACGATTGATGCCACGCGTGACCGGGCGTTGTTTGACCAGACCGCTAAGGAGATGAAGGAGTTGATTTATGCAATGGTGGGGAATCCTGAATTAACCGCCAATGGCAGACGAATAGATTTCGGTTTTTATGGCGATATGATGAGGCTTCCGAATGACCTTGACGAACTGGTAGAAAATACCAGTAACTCACCTCACTGGAAAGGTCCTTATCTCCGGCGAGAGTTTTTGCAGGATACCATGGGTTATCGGCTTGATGCTTGGGGAAATCCCTATACATTTGACCCAACTACTGGAACGCTTGCCACTCTTGGTAATGGTAAATACCCGATGACGATGAAGGTTGTTGATACCATCACTCATCTTACCGAGAACTATGTTATGGGCAATGTTACTGATGCGGATAACACCCCGCCTGGTGAGAAAGCGAATACAATCGGAATTTACCTTTATCTGCCCAATGGGAGTTTTTACTTTACCCGGCCTGACCAAGGTGGCTACTATGAATTCTCCCCACAGACACACGGACCAATTCCTATTGGGAATCATAAGATAGTTGCCAAGCGTTCGGGTGGTGATTCTATTGTCAAATGGGTAACGGTTGTGCCGAGAAGCCGCACCGTAGTGGACTTTCGCTTCAGCCAGCCTTTTCGGAGTTATCTGAAGATGGTTGGGCCGCCGCGTCTTGCAGGTGATAGTACTGGTTTCACAATTAAAATTGCCAACGACGGGGTTGAAGATATTACAGTTGGGCGCGTAACCTTCTTGGAGGCGCCGGATAGTGCCTATATGGGACTATTGTATATTCGAGGGAATGATGGGGAGCGAACCCTTCAACCTGATCCCAGGCCCGGGAAAGGGGATTCGGTAGAAATCTCCCCGCCATATCCTATCCTCGGCAAAATGGCTTACGAAGTTGAGTTCAGTTTTTACAATTTTAACAAAGCCCCTACAGGCAGTGGGGATCCTTGTAACATATATAATAAAGTTTTCCGATTGAGATTTGACGATGGTTCGGAAGTTCGGGTCCAATTGCAGTGATGGTTAACAAAAGGAGGCAAATTGGCAACTAAAGTTTTTGGTGGGGGTGGCAAAGGCACCCTCTGCATTGACATCGGGTCTAATTCTGTCAAGTTTGTTAAGGTAGAGGGGGGGAAGGTTGTTGATTACGGACTTAAGGAAATCGGTGAGGCGTTTGATGTTCCTTCGATTCTCCGGGAGTTAATTAAAGATTACAAACCCCGAGAGGTTTATACCTTCGTTTCCGGTCCGTCGGTAAGTGTTAGACAGGCACCATTTCCCAAGATGAACCGCCGCGAACTGAAGGATGCGATTCTACTGCGTTTGGAAAAGTATTCCCCTTTCACGGTTGACGAGGCAATCTTTGACTTTAAACCGCTTGGTCCAGTTCGTGAAGCGGGCGCGCTAAAAGACAATGTGATGGTGATTGCAGCACGCAAGGATATAATTTCTGACCATATTTCGACCTTACGGAAGGCGGGGTTAGAGCCTTCAGCGATAAGTGTAGTGCCGTTTGCTTTGCAGGCGGCAGTTAAGAAATATGGGCGAGTCCGTACGGAGGAGACAATTTGCTTGTTAGACATCGGTGCTGAGTTTACTGACATCATATTTATGAAGGGTGAAAGACTGGACCTGGCACGCACTGTGAGTATCGCGGGCAACGCAATTACTGAGGCGATGACAGTGGCAATTACAACCGAAGAGGGGCAGCTAGCGCTGGATGCCTATGATGCCGAGGAGTTGAAACGGAAGTACGGTATCCCTCCAGAGGATAGTACGGAACGGCTTCCTTCCGGTGTGTTGGCAAAGCGTCTTCTGACACTCCAGCGGCCGGCACTGGAACGATTTGTTGCCGAGATTAGTCGCTCGATCGATTACTACCGCCGGGAGTATGGAGAGCAGAAGATTGATCGCTTGCTCATCTGTGGTGGTACGGCAGCGATGAAGGGACTGCGTGAATATCTGCAGACGAGCCTTGGTATACCTACAGAGATATTTGACCCGTTCCGGGATTTTGGTCTATATCGGACCGGTGTTTCAACTACTGAAGCGATTGGTCATCGTTTAGTCGCGGCGCTGGGTTTATATTATGACCATACAGCGGTCGATTTGTTGCCTGCAGAGATGAAGACAAGGAAATACATCGCCCGGGACGTGCGAATGATGACGATGGGTGGTATAGCGTGGGTTGCCCTTTTGGTCCTCGGTTACATCCTTTTGGCAGGCTGGTCAGGAATTTCCACCGGGCAGGTGTCCCGGTTGAAGAATGAAATCAAAGCCACTGAGGAACAGAACCGCAGTTATTTTGCTTTGGAAAAGGAGATAGCGGACTTAGAAGCGCGTCAGCGTGCATTGACGGGTGTGGTTGGTGAAGAGATGCCCGCGGTGCCGATAATGGCAAAGTTATCTACTATCGTGCCACCGAACATCCAACTTAACACCTTTACCTTGAGCAACCGCAGCAATGTGAAGATGACAGGGATGGTAAGCGGTGAGCCCCATCTCTTGGACATTGACCTTGCACAATTTCTTATTAACCTTGAGCAGAGCAGTACCTTCAAACAGGTACAATTGGTCTCGAAAAATAGAAGCAGTCTGATGGGCGAAACGGTTTTAGAGTTTGAAATTCAATGTGTAACGGAGTGAAATATGAGGTTAATTGAAAGAAGGGTAGTTTTAATTGGGCTGGTAATATATATCGTCTTGGGAGTGGTAGCGTGGTTTTTGTTGTATCAGCCGAGAATCGCCGCAAGGCAAAAGGCAGCGCAAGAGATTGCAGAGTTGCGGAAGGAGTTGGAGGAAACAAAGGCGCGCATCGCTAAAATGCCCGAGTTGCGCCAGCATAAAGAGCAATTGGAAACGGAAATCAGTAGTATCTGGGCACGGGTGGTTCCCCGTTCGGAGATGCTGGGGCTTTTCCGTAAACTTGCCCAAGAGGCAGAGCGGAAGCGGGTCCATTTTTTGGAAATTACGCCACCAGGTTTAGACACGCTTTTACAGGAGGAAGGTCCTGGTGCTCAGGTCCGGCCAGTTCCGTTTCTCGTTACTGTCCAAGGCAGATATCTTGATATCGGGCGTTATGTTGAGGATTTGAATAGTTATCCATATTTCGTGAGGGTGCCAGATTTTGAGATAAATGCGCGGGCGGATATCAGACCGGAGGTGGAGGCGAAGCTGCTTGTTAACATATACACATCTAGCCTTGCGAAGGGGAGCGGTTTGTGAGGCGAGTGATTATAATTATTGTTCTGGTGGCGGTGGTAGGTGGGCTAGGTGTAATGATTTTCGGAAAGCCAAAAAGACCTCCGGTAACAAGAAGTAGCAGGAGAAGGGTTGCCAAGGTAGACTCGGCATCAGTTGAGCAGGTTGGACGGCATGTTACTGGGAGAAGTGTCGGGACGCTTAAAGCCAAGACAAAAGAGGAGAGGCTTGCAGAGAAAAAGAGGTTAAGGGAGGCGGAACGGAAGCGAAGGAGAGAACTAAGGCGGCAAGAGCGTGAGAAGCGTCGTATGCTGAGATATGCACGCACTCGCCGAGGAACTCGGCGGACAGCAAGCCGTATGGGGAGCTATTATGTTGTGAAGGCGGTTGTTTCTTTGGGTTCTGACAGTTATGCTTTAATTGACAGCCGTCGCGTGCGGGTCGGGGATGTCGTAATGGGGCGTAAGATTGTAGCAATTCAGCCCGACCGAATTGAGGTTGAGGCATTTGGTCGGAGGAATGTTGTACGGGTTGGTGAGAGTCTTTTACCATCAACCTACTCCATTCGGGAAAGAAGAAGAATTTAAAATGAGGAAAGGGGAGTAACTTGAGAGAAAGAATTTTAGCAATTTTAGCGGCAGGAGTGGCGGTGCTTGGGTTCATTACCCTTGTCCGGACTAAGCCGACAGTTGCGCCGCAGATTATTCTGGAATCGGCAGCAACTAAGGTAACACGCTCGGCAAAGTCGAAGGCAAAGGAAGTGGCAATACAACCCACTGCAGAGCATTCAAGAGAAGCTCCGTCCACTACTGCCCGAGAGGAAACACAATCGGCTGTTGCTGAGCCGATTGAATGGGGGAGTGATCCCTTTGTTCGTGATTGGGTGCTGAGTAGTGAGGTTGCCAATCTGAATTTACGGGCAATTACCATCAGCAGTAATGGAGCCAGTGCTTTGATTAACGACCAGATCGTTCAGGTTGGCGACGAAATCAGTGGTAAAAAAGTAATTCAAATTGAATCTGATAAGGTAACATTGGAACAAGGTGGTAGAACTTTTACTTTAACCCTGGGGGAGTAAATTATGAAAAATAAAAAGACGGTCCTTTTTGCAGTGTTATTAGTCTTATCCTTCGTAGTTTTTGCGCAGGAGCAGGTTACGGTTAAGGATATCGCCATTGATAAATTAATGGATGAGGTTCGGGTTACAATCGCCTGCAGTGGCGAGCCGAACATCAGTTCCTTTGTGACAAGTGAGCCGGCGGCGGTGGTAATTGATATAATGGAAGCGGTTTCGGGTTTAGCGCGCGAGCGAATTCCCTCCACTTATTATCCAGTTACAGCAGTAACAATAACGCCAAGTGAAGCGACAAAAGGGGTGAGGGTTACGGTTTTCCTTAGAAGACTGGTGCGTCATCGGGTTACCAATGAAAACGGTATTGTGACAGTTTACCTCGGAACCGAGCCCTTGACTCCATTACCTGGGTATGAACCTAAGGACCAGTTCAGCGGTAAACCCCCACTTACGCTACTGGTCCAGGATGCCGAGGTAAGTAGTGTTTTGCGAATGCTCGCACGGCAATTTGACCTCAACCTCTTAGTTACGCAGGATGTAAAGTCAATTGTGAGCGTCCGGTTGAATGAAGTGCCGCTGCGTGCCGGTTTGGAGGCTCTGGTGAAGGCGGGTGGGTGCAATATGGTGGAGGATAAAAGCGGTTTAATCATCGTGAAACCCCTGAAGAAGGAGATGTTCGGTGAATTACAAACTCGGGTGTTCAATCTTGATTATGTTGAGGCAGAGGACGCAATCAAGGTTGTAAAAAAGGTGCTTTCTCCTTCCGGAGAAGCGGTCCAGGGTTTCCGTCGGGTCGGGACAAAAGCAGCTGCCGGTTCTGAACGGAGTGCTATTTTAGTTGTTACCGATATCCCTGAGGCTTTGGATGAGGTGGCTAAGGTAATTGCCGAACTTGACCGACCGGTTCCTCAGATTGCGATCGAAGCGAAGTTTATTGAGACGACCCTTTCTGCCGAAGAGCAGTACGGGATTAACTGGACGCCGCTAGCCTCCTTTACTACGGAACTACCTAAGATTGGCAAGGAGGTGGCGATACCGGTGGTATTCAAGGAGATGCTCTTGGGTAAGATTTCATTTGCCAATTTCACCGCGGTGTTCCAACTTTTAATGACCAGGGGGAATTCCCGGGTGCTGGCAAATCCGAAGACGGTTACGCTGGACAATCAGACCGCAACTGTTAGTATGGGTTTGAATGTTCCGGTGAGAGAGGTCAATAAGGACCCGAATACTGGGGAAATTACTTATACCTGGAAGACCCGTTCTATCCCGATATCAATGGAGGTTACCCCTCATGTGACTTCGGATGGAATGATAACAATGAAGGTCAAACCGAGTGTGAAGGCGATAACTGGGTGGGTAGGTTCACCTGATGACCGCCAGCCAATCGTTGCTGAGCGGGAGGCAGAGACCCAGGTCAAGGTGGCAGAGGATGAGGTGGTGGTCATTGGCGGTCTGGTGAAGGATGAGGAGACACGCAATGTAGGTAAAATTCCCCTCTTGGGTGATATTCCGATTCTTGGATATTTGTTCAAGAAGACATCTATCGATCGGACGAAGAGTGATTTGATGATATTTATCATTCCGCACATTGTTAACCCATGAAAAAGGAGGATAAAAAACAGAGCGAGGAAAAGTGCGTTCCTGTCTGTCAATAAGCAATGAATATTGATGAACTATTGCGATATGCAGCAAAGTACGGCGCATCTGACCTTCACATAACCGCAGGTAACCCGCCGATAATTAGGGTTAATGGTAGGCTTAAAAAAATCCCCGGACCAGCCCTCACGCCAGAAGATGCACAGGCGCTCGTTTATTCTATATTAACCGATGAGCAGCGGGAGGCGGTTGAACGTAAAAAGGAGATTGACCTTTCTTATACCTGGGGTGAGGCTTTGTCATACCGGGTAATGCAAGATGCGGTCACATTGGAGTATACCACCCCTGAGAGAATTCGGGCAAGGGTTAATGTGTTTTTGGACCTTGGGGGTCTTGGTGCCGCATTCCGGATCATTCCGGCAAGAATCAGAACCCTTGAGGAGTTACCTGCCCCGCAATCAGTAGCGGAATTGACCCGGGCCCATTCCGGTCTGATACTGGTAACCGGACCAACCGGTTGTGGTAAGTCAACTACTTTGGCAAGCATGATCGATTTAATCGACCAAGAACGGGCTGTCCGTATAATTACAATTGAGGATCCGATCGAGTATATCTTTCATCCACGTAACTGCCTAATTAGCCAGCGGGAGATTGGTACTCATTCACGTTCATTTGCTGCTGCCCTGCGAGCCTGCCTGCGAGAAGATCCGGATGTGATTCTGGTTGGGGAGATGAGGGATTTAGAGACAATCAGTCTGGCATTGACTGCAGCGGAGACCGGGCATCTGGTTTTGTCCACCCTGCACACAAACAGCGTTGCTGAGACTGTTGACCGGGTAATCGATGTTTTCCCTTCCGACCAAAAGGAGTATGTGAGGCAGATATTTGCCAGTGTGATCAGAGGTATTATCTCTCAGAGGCTTTTACCACGGAAGGATGGGAGGGGGCGGGTTGCAGCGATGGAGGTCCTAATAGCAACACCAGCGGTAAAAAACCTGATTAGGGAGGCAAAGAGTCATCAGATTCCCTCACTGGTTCAAACCGGTTTGCAGTACGGTATGCAGACAATGGACCATTGTTTGGAGTTTCTTTTGGAGCAGGGGCTGATTTCCCTTGATACCGCCTACGCTTTAGCCACCGATAAGAAGTTGTTTGAAGAGCCGGAGGTACCTGTTTCTACGCCCGGTCCAAAAGGGCAGTGATTTGGGCAGTCGCAGTCCTGAGCGGACTGGTTTTCGGGAGTTTTTTTAATGTTTGCGTCTGGCGAATCCCTCGCGGGCAGTCAATAAGTTTTCCCCCATCTTATTGTCCTCAATGCAAAAAGCCAATCAGATTTTATGACAATATTCCGGTAATCAGTTACTTAATTCTCAAAGGGAGGTGCCGTGACTGCCACAAACCAATCTCAATTCGTTACCCTTTAATTGAGGGGCTCACCGCTCTTTTTTTTGTCTTGGCTTACGCAAAGTTCGGATTACATTGGGAGGTTTTGCGGGCGCTCGTATTTATCGGATTTTTAATTGTCCTTGCCGGAATTGATATTGACCATAAAATTTTACCATTCAGACTGTCTTTTGCCGGTGTTGTTATCGGTTTGATTACTGCCTTGTTGCCGTGGTTTCGTTTTACAATTACCAAAGCTTTCTGGGGCGGGATTATTGGTGCGGCGTTTGTTTTTATCGCCTGGGCGCTGTGGCGATTTGTTCTTGCCCGCCCATTTCAGCGGATGGGTGTGAAACAGAAGGAGGGGATGGGCTGGGGAGACCTGCCTTTTGCTGCAATGATTGGGGTTTTTCTCGGACCAAAAAGTGTTGCGGTTGCACTGGCAGTTGCTGTTTTTGTGGGCGTTTTTGTCGGCATTTTTGCAAGGATTACTGGTAAGTTTCGTGCGGGGCAGGAGGTTCCTTTTGGACCTTTTTTAGCATTGGGCGGAATCGTCGGACTTTTTTTAGGCGAACAGATTTTTAATTGCTATCTCAGGTTGGTTTTGCCTTAAAATTATTATAAAAAACGGGGGCGTGTGTTGCCCCCGTTTTTGTTATTAGATTTGATTACTTGAGAATGACAAACTCAACACGGCGGTTCAACTGCCGTCCTTCATCGGTATCATTGGAAGCGATGGGACGGGATTCACCAAAGCCTTTGGCGGTGAGCCGTTTCGGGTCGATGCCACCGTACTGAACAAGGAAGTTCATTACCGCATAGGCACGTTTTTCAGAGAGAATCTGGTTTGCTTGGTCCGAGCCGATGTTGTCGGTGTGTCCTTGAATTTCAACGATGATGTCAGGATTGTCCTTCATTATCTGGGCAGCCTCCATCAGTGCAGGATAGGATTCGGTACGCAGGGTTGCCTTACCAAACTCAAAGTAAACTCCGCGCAGGGTTAAGACCATTCCTTTTGATACCAGTTCAAAGGTGCGCTCGGTTGTTTCACCCTTGGTGATAGTAAAGGAACTTGTCTGGGCGATATAACCAGGTGCCTCAACCTTGATTTCGTAGGTTCCCACTGGTAATTCAAGATTGAAAGTGCCGGTGGCACTGTCGGTCGTGAATGAGGGTTTTTCGCCATGGATGAAGCTGATTGTTGCTGGGATTGGCGCAAGGGTTTGTTTGTCCAACACTTTGCCGGAAAGGATGCCTTTCATTTCAAGCGAGGTCAAACCGATGTTGAGTTTGGTTACAGCGCCATCCTCAACCTCGATTGCCCGTTCCTCAGGGAAGTAACCTTCCTTTTCTATTTTGACCGCAACCAGACCGGCGGGGACATTGTCAGACCGGAAGAAGCCGGTGATGTCATTGGATGTTACCGGCGGGATTGAGGTGGCAACAAATGTTACCTGCGCTTCCAAGGGCTTGCCGTTATAGGTGTCGTAGATTCTGCCAGCAACCGTGCCATACGGAACAAGCGGTTTGAGTTTGAAGGTATGGGTGGCATAGCCTTTGTCAGGAATGACAAGCGGTACCGCCTCGGGGATGTAGCCTTCTTTTGATGCCTCAACGATGACAACACCAGCAGGCAGTTTCTCAAGGAAGAAGGTGCCATTTTCCGGGTCGGTCTTCAATGTCGGGAGGTGACGTTTTATGAAGCGAACCTTGGCGTCAAGCGGCATTCCAGAGCGGGCGTCTTCCACCTTGCCGACAAGCCTGCCCCAGGGTTTTTCTGGCGGCTTGGGAAACGGGGAGACAAAGGTAATCCCGAAAATTGCCTCATAGGTCGGCACAGCCTCGGTCAGCCCCAGTTCGACACCACCATTGAGGTGAAAGACCCCCATTTTGATACGGGCGCCAGGCGTGATGCGGGCGCGCGGGGTGTAGTCTTTGCCCAAAAGCGCGGCAAGTCCGGCACCGGTTTCGGCTTCAGAGGTTGCCTCAATAAACAGGTCAATGGCATTGGATGAGAATTCGACACCGAGACCGGCAAATCTCTGAGATGGCGATGAAAGGGTTTGACCGTAGTTTAACATCAGGGTTGGCAGGGTTTTGTAAAGTTCCCAGAGGCGGAATGAGGCGATAGCGCGCCAGCTGTTCTGGTCAACAAAGAGCCGGTCAAGGAAACCGTCAGACTCTTTATAGGTGTATTGGCTCTTTGGCATCACGAAGTGACCCATTCCTGCCAGTTTCAAGACCGGGATGAAAGGGATTGATAACTTTGCGCCAAGCATCTGACCCTGCCAGTCGTAAAACAGGTCATTGGGGCTGGTGCGGAAGTCAAGAACACCGACAAGTGAGCCGAAGAACTCGCAGAAAGGAAACGGGGCGTAATTCATTTCCATACCGTAAAGCGGACCCCGAAATTGGGTGACATTGTCACCTAAGTTGGTGCGGTTGAACATCAAGCGGGTGGCAAGGACAAGCGCACCATCCTCTTCAACCCGGGCGTCCTGAACCCGGAAAAGTCCCCTGCCACCGCCCAGTGCCGGGTCAGCAAATAGACCCGGGGCAAAAAGCAGCAACAGGGCTATCAGGCTTACTACAGTTTTCTTCATACTCTATCCTCCAGTTTTAGAAATTAACCAAAATTGACAAAGGGCAGCTGCCCTCTGTCTTTTCTTGTATCACAAGCGCTGAATTATTATAAGGTTGCGAGAATAGATGTCAAAGTTTACCTATTTGCTTGACTGCGATAGTGAATTGTCTATTTTAAGGTGCGTGGTAAAGATAGTTAGAAACCGCATCTTGGTAATGGTTATTGTTGGTCTTTTGCTTGCCGGTCTGGCACTCTTTTTTGTTTTTGCAGG
>JBDRUF010000027.1 GCA_039801245.1 candidate division WOR-3 bacterium | reverse complement strand
TGACAACTGGGTCGGTTTGAACCAGCTAAATGAGATTCCGCAAATGGTTGATCCCTGTTGTCAAGAGCAACCACCGGCAAGGGTAATTTCCACACCTTCCCATTATGCCTATATAAAGATTGCCGATGGCTGTGACAACCATTGCAGTTACTGCCTGATTCCCAGGATTCGTGGTCCTTTCCGCTCGCGCAGAATTGAGGAGATTGTTCTTGAGGCTGAAGGACTGGCAGATTTGGGTGTGAAGGAGCTGGTCCTGATTGCTCAGGACACCACCAATTATGGCAAGGACATTTATGGCAGACCCTGCCTGGGCAGGCTTATTGACAGATTGAGCCAGATAAAGGGGATAAGGTGGTTAAGGTTGATGTACGCTTATCCCAAGCACCTTGGGGAGGATGTGATTGAGCAGTTTGGTTCAAATCCGAAACTTTGCCGTTATATTGACCTGCCCATTCAGCACATTGCTGATAAAATTCTTGAGCGGATGAACCGGCATTACCGGCGCAGGGATGTGGAACGGTTACTTGAACGGCTGAAGATGATTCCAGAGATGCACATCAGAACCACAATAATCACCGGCTTTCCAGGTGAGGGTGAAAGGGAGTTTCAGGAGCTGTTTGATTTTATCAAAAGGGTGCAGTTTGACCGGCTTGCCGGGTATGAGTTTTCAAGGGAACCGGAAACAAAGGCGGGCAGGATGCGCGGACAGGTTGTGCCCGAGTTGAGAAGGGAAAGGCTGCAGGCGATTATGCGGGCGCAGGCAGAAATCTCAAGGGCGAAACTGGGGAGTCTGATTGGCAGAAGGCTATTGGTCCTTGCTGATTTTCCTAATGAGGGTAGGACCGAATGGGATGCGCCTGAGATTGATGGCAGGGTCGTTATTAAAGAGAGAGTCAAGCCTGGAGGTTTTGTCCGCCTGCTGATAAAGGATGCCACAGTTCACGACCTTGTTGCCTGATTGACAATGGGGCGGCATTTAATACAATCAATATGTGAAAGAGAAAAAGGGCATTGCGGTTCTGGCATCGGGTCGGGGCACAAACTTTGAGGCGCTTGCCAAAGCCTGCCAGGAGCCTGACTTTCCCGCAGAGATTCGGGTCTTGATTGTTAATGTGCCAGATGCGCCGGTTCTTTCCCGGGCAGAGGCATTTGGAATTCCGGCGGTTGTAATTGACCATCGCCAGTTTCCCAAGCGGGCGCTGTTTGAAGAGGAGGTTATCAGAGCGCTTGAGCCCTATAATATCAAACTTGTCTGCCTTGCCGGTTTCAACCGGATTCTCTCCTCCCGTTTTCTTGAGCGCTTTCCTTTGCAGATTATGAACATCCACCCTTCGCTTTTGCCCGCTTTTGCCGGTCTGCAGGGGCTGGAGGTGCACAAGGCGGTGATAAACTACGGGGTAAAGGTTACCGGCTGCACGGTTCACTTTGTTACCGGTGATGTGGATGCCGGTCCTATTATTGTGCAGCGGGCAGTTGCGGTGCGGGATGATGATACACCTGAGGTGCTTGCCTTGCGGGTTCTGGTGGAGGAGCATCAGGCATATCCTGAGGCGGTCAGGCTTTTCTGCGAGGGGCGCTTAAAGATTGAGGGGCGCCGGGTCTTAATCCGTTCCTGATGAATGGCAGGCTCCAGGTTGCGGTTGTTGGCTGCGGGGTGCAGGCGCAACTTGCCCTGATTCCCGCCTTAATTGCAAATCCATCAATTGAACTGGTGGCTCTCTGCGACACCGATGTGCGCAAACTTCATCTTTTATCTGCCCGCTACAATATCAAACGGTATTATACCGATTTTGACCGGCTGAAGGAGGACCCGGAGGTCAATGCGGTTGTCATCGCCACGCCCAATTACCTGCATGCCCCGATGGCAATGGCGGCAATGGAGAATGGCAAGGATGTCTTGTGCGAAATGCCTTTAGCGGTCAATGCCTCAGAGGCAGAAGAGATTTTACGAACCGCGCAAAGGACACGGCGAAGGCTAATGCCCTGTCTGGTAACAAGGTTGAGAGCGGATGTCAAGGTTGTGAGAAGGTATGTGGAGGACAAGGGGTTGGGTCAGCTCTATTATGCCAAGACCGGCTGGTTGCGCGGGAGAAATGCCTGGTCCCCATCAACCTGGCAAAAGGAGTTGCGTTATGCTGGTGGTGGTGCCTTTCTTGTTTTGGGGACCGCGCTCTTGGACTCGGCATTGTGGCTGGTGATGCCGGCAAAGCCGGTTTCGGTTATCGGGGTGGCGGCAAAAAGGGTTGGTGAAGGAATGGTTGAGGATACCGCATTTGCCCTGATAAGGTTTGACTCAGGTCTGGTTCTGACCATTGAGGTGGGCTGGAGCCTTCTGATGGAAAGGGATTTTGTCTATTTCAATCTTTTTGGGACCCATGGTGCGGCACTGCTTAACCCCTTAACCATAAATAAGGAAGTCCAGGGCAGATTGGTTAATATCACGCCACAGTTGCCCAGCAAGGGCTTGCACCGGGAGGCATATAAAAGGCTGATTGAACTCTGGGTTGATTCGCTGTTGCGTGATGTTCCGCCTGATGTCTCGGTTGGGGATGCCATCTTGATAAACCGGATTGTTGATGCATTTTATCGGTCCAATGCCAGCGGTTCTGAGGTGAAATTGGGTTAAGGGATGAGGGCAGAGGCAAGCAGGCGCAAGAAGGTCTTGTGGCTCTTTCTTGCGGGTCTTGCTCTCGGCTTTGCCTTCGCTCCGTTTTCCCTGCGCTTTCTGTCATTTTTTGCGCTCGTGCCCCTTTTCTGGGTTGTTGAAAATTCGCGACGGGTATTTTTCTGGGGATGGCTTTTTGGCTTCTTTGCCGCCGGTTTTCATCTCTGGTGGCTCTGGTTTTTGGTTGTTCCGGTTGAGCCGATAACAAGACTCTTATTGAACCTTGGGGTGGTCCTTCTTTTCGGCTATTTAGGTCTCTATTTTGGTCTTTTCGCCTATCTGGTGCGCAAGATTGGGTTCTGGTCAGCCCCATTGATTTTACCAATCTTAGAGTTTGTGAAGTCAAGGACCCAGATTGGTTTTCCCTGGGATTTGCTCGGGGTTTCCCTGACACCCTGGACGGTTTTTATTCAGGGGGCGGCACTGGGCGGTGTTTTTATCCTCTCTGCCTGGCTGGTTCTTGTCAATCTCTTAATCTACCGGCTGATTTTTAGAAAAAATAGGACTGGTTATTTAATCGGGCTGGTCTTGGCTTTTTTAGTTCCACTCTGTTACGGGCTTTTAAGGATTAAGGAAAATAAGCCCTGGTTTGAGGTGGCAATTGTTCAGCCCAATGTCTCACCCCTTGACAAAGGCGACTGGAATTCAAGGGCGCGGATTCAGGCGGATTTGCTTAGGCTGACAAAAGAGGCGCAGGGGTCCAAGCCCGATCTGGTGATTTTTCCTGAAACTGCAACCCTTGTTGACATCACCCATTCAACCGAGATGGGTCCGGCATTGCACCGGCTCTGCGACTCACTTAATATTGAAATCTTTACCGGGACCCCGATTTATGATGACGGGCATCGCACCTGGCATAACGGTGCGGTTCTTATTAAGCCGGGAGAGGACACAATCAAAGAGCGCTATTACAAGTTGCGACTGGTCCCCTTCTCGGAAAAGATCCCCTATTCTGATGAGCTGCCGATAATCAGAAAACTAATCGGGACCGCGGATATGGGCAATTGGGACCGGGGCTGGAACTATACAGTTTTCCAGTCAAGGGTTGGCAAACTTTCCGGGCTCATCTGTTTTGAGGCGATATTTCCTGACCTTGCCCGGGAGTTTGTGCGCCGGGGTTCAAGGCTCTTGGTGGTTGTTACCAATGATGGCTGGTTCGGCAGGTTGCCCGGCGCTTATCAGCATGCGGAACTGGCGGTGATGCGCACGGTTGAGAATGGTGTGCCGATGGTCCGTTCTGCGAATAACGGAATTTCCTTTATCGTTGACCCTTATGGCAGGGTGTTAAAGAAGACCAGGCTCTTTGAGCAGACCGTCTTATCAGGGACGGTGCCAGAGTCTTTAAACCCGACCCCTTATCGCCGGTATGGTGACTGGCTGGTTTTGATTTACCCATCCCTTTTGATTCTTGGGGTCATACTGCGACGCATATTGACAATTATTTTTTCCGGGTTATAATAGATAAAAAGGAGGTAGGTATGAAAAGGCTGATGGTTGTGTTGGTGCCTGCAATCTGTCTGGGCATCTATGATATGGAGTGGTTTGACCTCAACAACTGGAAATGCCCATTCTACAATGACGCCCGCTGGGGGATTGATATCACCATCGGCACGGGCGCACCGGGAGGCTCCTGGCCCCAGCCTTTAAAAAACTTCTATATCTTTGGCGCTGGACCCTGGATTGGCACGATTATCGGTAACGACACCCTGGTTACAATTGGCTACAACCCGAACACCGGCCAAACCGAGATGTTTCCGGCGCTCTGCCGGTACTGGCGTCAACCGCCTGACTCTGCAGACCGCATCTACAAATATCCGGGCGACTGGCCACCGCCGCTCTCCCGTTTTCCAATGGCACCCCAGGAGTCCCGCTCAGAGATGGACCTATGGACAACCTTTTCCGACTCTAACCCTAATCTCCATATTGAACCGGGCAGACCCTTAGGGATTGACATCTATCTGACGATTTACGGCTTTAACGATGCCAATGCCAGGGACTTCTTCTTCCTTAAATATGAACTTGCCAACGCCTCGGGCGCGGAGTTGAATCAGCTCTATTTCGGAATGGTGGTTGATGCCGATATTGGCGATTACAGCGATGATATGGCTGGTTTGATCCTTAACAAACAGTTTATAGTTGGCTCGGACACATTCACGGTGAAAAACACCGCCTTCTTTTATGACTATGACAACACCGAATATCCTGGTCAAAGTTGGGAATCTGGGACACCGGGTGCAATCGCAATCAGGCTTCTGCGTGCCCCGGAAGCAAGAGACTTGAGCGCATTCAAGCGTTTCTCCATTGAGATTGATCCAGTAACCGACCCGGAGCAGTATCTGACCTTGAAGGGCTATAATTACAATACCGGGGAATACGAACCCTTTGACTCCATTGACCCCGGACCTGCTGACAAGCGCGGGCTTTTAGGCATCGGTCCATTTAACCTCAAGCCGGATTCGGTTTTAACATTTTATTTTGCGGTGATCGCCGCACCCTATGGGGATTCTGGTCAAGGTCCGTCCGGTCGGGACACAACCGAACTTGCCCTGCGCTCTTGGTGGGCAGAGCGGTTCTTGGAGCGAATCCTTGCGGTTCAAGAGCCCCAGCCGGTAACTCAACCCGCTGTTTTTGTTTATCCCAACCCCTGCCGTTTAGGAGCGCCGCTATTTATTAATGGGGCTGATGATGTCCGCATCTATGACATTCAGGGCAGGCTCGTAAATGAGTTGCAAGGCAAAGGGAAGGTGTGGGATGGCAAAGATTTTCAAGGCAGACGGGTTGCTGCTGGTGTTTACTTTGTGCGCACAGGTAAGGAGGAAAACGGGCATACTGAAACCAAGGTTCTTTTGATAAATAGGTAAACACCCTCTCCGCTTACCTCTGTATAGTAAGGGGTGGGGAGACACCGTTAAAGCGATTTTAAGTTACATTTTATAAATGGGTTAGATGTTTTAAGTCGGGTTGTTGCCCCATTTTGGAGGTATGCCGGGGGCATGCCCCGGGGCTATCGGGAGGTTGGTCTTTTCAGGTGGAGGGGCTCTTTGCCTTCTGGAGGTAAATCAGGCGGAGCTGGGTTAGGACCTCTTCAATGAGTTCGGTCTCCTCTTTTGTCCGGTTGCCCTCGGTCTTCTGTTTGAGGATTTCAATTGTATCAATGGCGTGGCGGGCAAGGGGCAGGTTGGGCTCGGTTTTCTCGCTTTCCGGGGTGATGGGGTTGCCAAGATAGGCAAGCGCGGTGGCGGTAAGGCTTAAAATCAGGGTGCTGAGGGAGGCAGGTATTTCCTCAGGTGTTATCTGTTCAGTCATAGTTTAATAGGGTTTTGATGTGGACAACCCTGCCATTTTCAAGGTAGATGCGCGGGACACGGGGGCTGACCCGGCAGATGATTTCATAGGGAATGGTCTCGGCAAGGAGGGCAAGTTCGTTGGCGCAGATGGTTTTGCCGTCAGCAGAACCTAAAAGGGTGACGGTGTCACCCAGTTTTGCCTGAGGGATGTCGGTGACATCAATCATTGTCAAGTCCATTGAGACATTGCCCACCACCGGCGCCCTTTTTCCGTAAAGGAGGCAGTAGCCTTTATTTGTTAATGAGTAGGGGTAGCCATCACCATACCCAACCGAGATGACCGCAATGCGGGAGGGGCGGGTGGTGAAATAGGACCTTTCATAACTGATTGATGTGCCAGGAGGAAAGTTGCGCAAGTTGACAATGCGGGAGCGCAGGCTCATCACCGGTTTGAGGTTTAACTGGGCGCGGCGGTGCCCAAGGTGATAGGATAGGGGTAGGATACCATAAAGCATCAGTCCTGGGCGAACCATATCAAGGTGCGCCTCCGGGATGTTGAGGCAGCCGGCGGAGTTGGCGGCATGGCTGATAAAACCTTTGATGCCGTTTGCCGCCAGGGTGGCTAAGAGGCGGTTGAACTCCTCAACCTGTTGCCGGGTGAAGTTGATGTCGGTGTCAGCAGCGGGAAAATGGGTAAAGATGCCGGCAAGCCTGATGCCCGGTAGTTTTGTTATCTCGGTGATGAATTCCAGCGCCTCGCTGAGGGAAACCCCGGTCCTACCCATACCGGTATCAACCTCAATGTGGACCGGGATCTCACTTGAGCGGCGCTGCGCCTCAAGGGCAAGGCTTTTGGCAAAGTTGATTTCGGTGACGGTGGGGATGAGGTTATTTTCAAAAAGTTCCGGAATCGCCTTTTCCGGAGTTGGCGAGAGGATGAGAACCGGTGTTTCATCCACACCCGCACGCCGGCAGCTAACCCCTTCTTCTACGCTGGCAACCCCAAATGCGTCAACCAGTTGGTGACTGGCAATGGCGACCTCCCGCAAGCCATGACCGTAGGCATCTGCCTTAATGGCAAAGAGTATGCGCCGGTCTCCAAGGGAGCGCCGGACCTCGGTGATGTTGTGTTTCAGGGCATCAAGGTCTATCTCTGCCCAGACACGGCCATAATTCATCTGCAAGATATTAGAGGAGTTAAAACCGGTGTCAAATGATGATGCTTCTTGACTATTGTATAGACGCAGGTTAGAATAACAACACTATGGAGACTACAGATTGCAAAGCGAATGACCGCGGTGTGCTTTTAGTGCTTTTTGGGCCACCCGGCTCAGGGAAAGGCACCCAGGCGGAGCTGCTTTCAAGCCGGTTGGGCTTTGTCCATTACTCAACTGGCGAGGTGTTCCGCGACCATATTAAGAGGAAAAGCCCGCTGGGTTTGAAGGTGGAGAGCTATGTTGCCGCGGGTGGCTTGGTCCCGGACGAGATTGTCCTGGAGGTGGTTGATGATTTTGTGCGCAAAAATCTGGCTCAACCCATTGTCTTTGACGGCTTTCCCAGAACCGTGCCGCAGGCAGAAGGGCTTGACAGGCTCCTAAGGGGGCTCGGCCGGGAGTTGACCTTTGCGGTCCTGATTGATCTTGACGATGATGAGGTGGTAAGGAGGCTTTCCAGCAGGCGCCAGTGCGCAAACTGCGGAAAGATTTACAACCTGACATTTAGCCCGCCGAAAAGGGATGGGGTTTGCGATGATTGTGGTGGAGAACTCTATCAGCGCGCCGATGACCGGGAGGAGACGATTCGGGCGCGGCTTGCGGTTTATAAAAAGGAGACAAAACCGCTGGTTGATTATTACCAGCAGAGGGGCAAGATGGTATGCCTAAATGGCGGTTTGGGCAGGGACAGGGTATTTGAGGAGTTGGTCGGTCTGATTGGGCGGAAATGAATAATGGCGCTTTACATCAAAAGCGAGAGGGAGATAGCGGGGATAAAAAGGGCGGGCAGGGTTGTTGCCGGGGTTTTGCGGTTGGTGGCAGAGCGGGTTGGACCCGGGGTGAGTTTAAGGGAATTGGAGGGTTTTTGCGTGGAGTACATCCGCCGCCACAAGGCGGTGCCCACATTTTTGGGTTATCGGGGTTTTCCTGCGGCGGTGTGCATAAGTGTTAATGAGGAGGTGGTGCATGGCATACCAGATTCCCGGGTGCTCAGGGAGGGTGATATTGTGAAGGTTGATGTGGGTGTGACCAAGGATGGGTTTATTGCGGATGGGGCAAGGACATTTGCGGTGGGCAGGGTTTTACCGGAGGTGGAGCGGCTGATAAGTGCGACCGAGGAGGCGTTTAAGGAGGGGCTTAAATACGCCCGTGCCGGTAACAGGGTTGGAGATATCAGTGCGGCAATTCAGCGGTATGTGGAAAGCAAGGGTTTTTCGGTTGTCCGGGAGTTGCATGGACACGGGGTGGGGATTGAGTTGCACGAGGAGCCATCAATACCCAATTTTGGCTCGCCCGGCAAGGGCAGAAAATTGGCAAGCGGGATGACGCTGGCAATTGAGCCGATGGTGAATATGGGCTCTTTTGAGGTGCAGACGCTCAAAAACGGCTGGACCGTGGTTGCGGCTGATGGCAAGCCTTCTGCCCATTATGAGAACACAATCTTAGTGACCGATGGCGAGCCGGTTATATTGACAGTAGAGGAAGATTAGTATGGGTAAGAAGGATATGATTCAGGTTGAAGGGGTGGTTACCGAATCCTTGCCCAATGCCACCTTTCGAGTCCAACTGGACTCAGGACATATTGTCCTTGCCCATATCTCTGGCAGGATGAGGATGAACTGGATAAGGATTCTGCCCGGCGACAGGGTCACAGTAGAGCTTTCACCTTATGACCTGACTCGGGGCAGGATTGTGTACCGGTTCAGGTAAAGAAAGGGGTTTTAATGAAGGTGCGTTCTTCGGTAAAGAAAAGATGCGCCCATTGCGTGGTGGTGAAGCGCAAGGGGGTTGTTCGGGTAATCTGCAAGAAAGAGCCGAGGCACAACCAGCGCCAGGGATAAGTGGCTAAATTTATTTTTATTTCTGGCGGTGTGGTCTCCTCTTTGGGTAAGGGAATCGCCACCGCATCAATCGGGCTGCTGTTAAAGAGTCGGGGACTTAAGGTGATGCCCCTGAAATTTGACCCTTATATCAATGTGGACCCCGGTACGATGAGCCCGTTTCAGCACGGCGAGGTTTTTGTTACCGATGATGGTGCAGAGACCGACCTTGATTTAGGACATTATGAGCGGTTCATCGGTAGAGACCTGACCAGGGACAACAACCTGACCGCAGGTCAAATCTATTCCTCGGTAATTGAGAAGGAAAGGCGTGGTGAATTTTTGGGCAGGACAATTCAGGTTGTGCCCCACATTACCGCAGAGATCAAGGAGCGCATAAGAAAAGTTGCCCGGGGTCAGGATGTTGTCTTGACCGAGATTGGCGGCACGGTCGGCGACATTGAAGGGCTGCCCTTTTTAGAGGCGGCAAGGCAGTTTGCAATTGAGGCTGGTAGGGAAAATGTGCTCTACATTCATCTTACCCTGGTACCGTTTATCCGCAGCGCCGGCGAGTTCAAGACCAAGCCGACCCAGCATTCGGTGAACAAGCTGCGGGAAATCGGGATTCAGCCGGATATCCTCTTATGCCGGGCAGAAAGGGCTCTTCCAAAGGAGGCGAAGGAGAAGATTGCGTTATTCTGCAATGTCCGACCTGAGGCGGTGATTGAGGCGATTGACGTGGAAAATATCTATAGAATCCCGTTGATATTCCAGCGCCAAGGGCTTGACAGTCTTATAATACGGCTCTTAAGGATTAAAGGGAAAACCGGGCAAGACCTTTCAGGGTGGCGGGGGTTTGTGGAGAGACAGGAAAAGGCGAAGGAGACTTTAAGGATTGGCTTATGCGGCAAGTATGTGCAGCTGCACGACGCCTACAAATCGGTTATTGAGGCGGTTCATCACGCCGCTACCGCGGTGGGCGTGAGACCAGAAATTGAGTTTATCGAAGCGGAGGAGATTGAGCGAGGACGGATACCAGTTGCAGAAATGTTTAAAAACCTTGGGGGCATAATCGTCCCGGGTGGGTTTGGCGTTAGGGGGATGGAGGGAAAGATGGCGGCAATCACCTATTGCCGAAAGCAGGGTATGCCATTTTTAGGGCTGTGTGTGGGGATGCAGGTCGCGGTCATTGAGTTTGCCCGCAATGTGTGCGGTCTTGAGGGAGCCAACTCCACTGAGTTTAACCCTAAGACGCGGTATCCGGTTATCTATTCGCTGCCCAGCCAGCGCGGCACCAGGCGGAAAGGCGGAACGATGAGGCTGGGCGCTTATCCGTGCGTGTTAGCACCAAACACTAGGGCTTATCGCTCTTATCGCCGTCACCTTGTTTATGAGCGTCACCGGCACCGTTACGAACTCAACAACCGGTTTCTTCCCCTATTTCAAAAGGCAGGACTTATCCCTTCAGGTGTGTCTCCCGACGGCAAACTTGTGGAGATAATTGAACTTAAAGACCATCCCTTTTTTGTTGCCACCCAGTTCCATCCTGAGTTCAAATCCCGCCCGCTTTCACCCCATCCCCTGTTTGTAGGATTTATCCGGGCGAGTTATGATTTTGCTCGGTCTTGCGCTGGTTTTCATACGGGCACTTCCCATTGAGCCAGCGCTTCTCCTTGCTCGCCTGATTACCGTTTGTTATCTTGCCCTGCGCAAGGACTACCGGGAGGAGATTCGGCGGAATTACCAGTTGCTTCTGGGTAGGCCCCCCCCACTATTCTGGGTGCGGAATGGGTGGCGGGTGGGCAGAAACCTCGGTTTGATGGCACAGATTGGGACCAAGAGAGGAACAAAAATTGTTGACAGCGCAGTGGTTTACAGGGAAAATAATAATGATGGAGAGCGGTTGGAACAGAATTTGCATATGATAATGGCATCGTTTCATTTTGGTCTCTGGGAGTTTTTACCGCAGATATTTGCACGGAGGGGTTATGATGTTGGGGTGTTAGCCTCGAGACAGCGAGACGGCGTAATTGATAGGCTTATTCAGCACATCAGAAAAAATTGGGAGGTTAAATATATTCACTCGCTAAAGGGTTTAATTTTCAGGTTATCGCGTCCGGGGATAACCGGGTTTATGCTTGATAATACCACAAGAGGGGCGCAGACAATAATTGAAATAGAAAATGGGGGTTTCCTGCGTCTTCCCATCTTGGCGTTTAAATTAGCCGCAAGAATAAAGACAAAAGTAATACCGGTATTTTGCTATTTTTCTGGTGGTAGATTAAGGGTAAAAATGTTCCCTGAGGGTGATGGGGGTGCGGCGGTTGACGCCCTGGTGAGGATGGTAAAGGAGAGACCTGAGGAATGGGTTTTCTGGGCAAAATCAGGGGCGCTAACAAGATGAACAAGGCCGCTATTCTCTTCGCCTTTTATCTTCTGCTTCTCCCTGGGTGCCGGCAGGAAAGGGTGGCATTTTCTCCGGATGTCCTGCCCAGTCAGGTCATTTTGGACCTCACCCTTGATGAGTCAATGAGCGGCAGGCGGCTTTGGACCCTTTACGCCTCCCGGGCGGTTGTCTGGGAAAAAGATAACCGGATTGATGTTGATACCATCAAGATTGTCTTTTATGATGAAAACGGTGCGCCTTATTCTCAGCTTAACGCGGATTGTGGGAGGGTTTTCACCCGCACCGAGGACCTTGTTGCCCGAGGCAATGTCCGGGTAACTACTTCTGACAGCACCACCCTTTTAACCGACTCCCTTGCCTGGGACAACTCCAGGCGCATTGTCCATACCGATGCGGACATTACCATCAGAACGCTTAAGGGAACTATTTGGGGCAAAGGGCTCGTTTCTGATGCCAGCCTGGAGAGGATTGAGATTAAAAGTGAGGTTCGGGGCAGCGCCGATTATGATTTCCATCACTAAACTTATCCGTTTTCTCTCTCTCGGATTGGTTTTATTCAATTGTTCTATTGCTGCGGAGATTTATGCGCGGAAAATGGAAATTCTCAGAGTGCCATCTGGTCAGGCAACCCAGTTCAGGGACTCGGTTGTCATTCAGGATGGCGGCACTACCATCACCTGCCAGCGGGCGTTGGTCTCGGAGTCGCAGTCAAAGGCGTTTCTCGCTGGTTCGGTTATCATTCAGACACCTGAGGTGCGGGTTGAGTCGGATTCGGTAGAATATGACCTGGGGCGCCGCCGCGCCTACATCCTGGCGTATCCTGAAAAAAGGGTGCTGGTCAGGCAGGAGTCCCTGGTAATCTCAGCGCCGGAGATTGAATATCTCCTTTCTGATGCGCAGGTGCAGGCACCTCGGGGTCTGGAATTGAAGAACATATCCGGTCTCTTTAACCTCACCGGGAGCAAAGGAACCTACAATCTGAGTGAACGGAGCGGAGTCATTGACTCGATACCAGTTTTGGTATTTAAGTCAGACAGGGAAGAACCGGTGGTTATTACCGCGAAAAGGATGGAGTGGTTGGGACTTAAGTCATTGGTCAAGGCATCAGGTTCTGTTAGTGTGGCTTCGGGTGAGGGGCAAATTACTGCTGATAGCGCACTTTTCTACACGGAGCGCGATTCCGGTGTTGCTTGGGGAAATCCGCTGGTGCAGGACGGCTCGGGAATGGCAAAGTCGGATACGCTCGTTTTTTTGGTTCATAACCGGACGTTAAGCCGCATTATCTTCATTGGAGATGCAGAGGGTCGGTATTGCACTGGAGGTGGTGACACTGTGATGGTAAAAGGGAATGAGCTCACGCTCTCTCTTGCGGACGGGAAAATCACACAGATTGGTGTGGCAAATTTATATTCAGGGCAACTTATCCGCTCAGCGCCGAAAAGCGATGGTCTTAGGCAATGAAACTCTTTGCTGAGAATTTAACAAAGAAATATGGGGGCAGACCGGTCGTGAATGGGTTGACCCTGGAGCTCCGTCCTCAAGAGGTTGTTGGGCTTTTGGGACCAAACGGCGCAGGCAAGACCACCACCTTTCATATGATTGCAGGGTTTATCCAACCTGATGCCGGGAGGATATTTCTTGATGGCATAGAGATTACCGATATGCCGGTTTACAAACGGGCACGCCTGGGTTTGGGCTATCTCTCGCAAGAACCTTCGGTTTTCCGCAAACTTACAGTTGAGCAGAACATGCGGGCAGTCCTTGAGATGCTTTCTGTCCCCCGTTCCCAGCAGGATAGAACGATTGAAGAACTTTTAGACAAACTTAACATTCGGCATCTGCGACACCAGCGCGCCGGTACCCTCTCCGGTGGTGAACGGCGCCGGGTGGAACTGGCCCGGGCGCTTGCCTGTAAGCCGTCGCTTCTTTTGCTTGACGAACCGTTTACTGGTGTTGACCCGCTTGTTCGCCAGGAAATTCAGGACATCATTCGGCGCCTGCGCGAGGAGGGTTTGGCAATCCTTGTTACGGACCACAACGTCCGCGAAACCCTGGAGATTACCGACCGCGCCTATTTGATGTTTGATGCTCGGATTCTCTTTTCCGGAACATCAAAGGAACTGGTTCAGGATGAAAAGGCAAGACAGCTCTATTTAGGTGAGAGGTTTCGGATATGAACCTCGAACAGCGAATAGAACACCGTCTTGAACAGAAGCTGACCCCCCAGTTAATCCTCAACCTCAAGCTCCTTTCCCTCCCCTTGCAAGAACTAAAACAGACAATTGAACAGGAACTGCAATTAAACCCCGTCCTTGAAGAGGCGGAAGAACCATCTGTGGAAGAGGAGGCGTCGGATGAGACTCTAACCTCTCTTCTCTCCGAAAGCGACCTGCAGGCGTCCTCTGATGAATTTACCCCTTCGGAACTACTTCCCTCTGACTCCGATGATGCAATCTTCATCTCTACTTCCCAAAGTGGAGAAGTCCCTGCGCTCGGGCCAGGTTTTGACGAGGAGACCCTTTCCTTTAGCTCGGGGCAGGCTCTTCGGGAATCTCTCCTTCCGAAACTACTTGCCGAACTCCCATTGGAAGATGCCCCAGTAGCAGAACAGGTCTTGGATTACCTTGACGATGACGGTCGCCTCATTCTGTCCGAACAGGAGCTCCTTGATACCCTCAAAGTTAAAGAAGACCAGTTGCAGCGTATCCTCAAAACGCTTCGCAGGCTTCCACCAGGCGGCATCGGCTGCTCAACAACGCGAGAGGTTCTCTTGATGCAACTTCAGCTCCACGGCGTGCCGCCTGATAGTGTAGAATACCGGTTGGTTAGTGAGGGCTGGGAGATGTTATTAGAGGGTCAATATAGCAAACTTGCGCAACTTCTCCAGGGGTCTCAACACCAGGTTCAGGAGGCTCTCAAGAGATTGAAAAAAGTCCCCCTTGACCCAAGACCGGGGCGATATTTTCTTAACACACCAACTACTTATATCAGTCCAGAATTCTCCATTGAATGGCAGGGCGAGCGGTTAGCGGCAATTTCTCAGGATGACCCCATCCCTCGCATCCGGATAGCAAAGCGCTACCGCGAGATCCTTCAGAATCCCAAGGCTTATCCCCCGGAGGAGGTCAACTTCGCCCGGCAAAAGGTGAAGAACGCCCTGATGCTATTAAAGGCTATTGAATCCCGCAGGCGGCTTATGCGGCGGCTTGTGGAATTGATACTTCAAACTCAGCAGGAGTTCTTTCTCCATGGAGGAAAGTTTTTAAAACCGGCAACCCTAAAAGAGGCAGCCAGGCAGTTGGGTGTCAGCCCCTCAACCCTCTCAAGGGCGATTGCGGGCAAATACATCGAGACCCATTTTGGCATATTTCCGCTAAAATACTTCTTCAAAACCGGGAAAGCGGGACGGGCGCGCACCGGTATTAAAGAAAGGATTAAGGAGATAATTGAGAGCGAAGACAAAACCTCTCCCATCAGCGATGAGGAGCTATGCACCCAACTTGGTAAGGAGGGTATGGAGATTTCTCGGCGCACTGTTGCAAAATATCGCACAGAACTTGGTATACCACCAGCGGCACTACGACGGAGGGCAGATTGAATCGGGATAAGCTCTTTTCTACCTCTACCTATCGAATGGGTAAGATATGCATTATGTAATTGGCACCGCCGGGCATATTGACCACGGCAAAAGTGCGCTGGTAAAGGCGCTCACGGGAACCGACCCGGACCGGCTCAAAGAGGAAAAGGAAAGGGGGATGACAACCGATTTGGGCTTTGCCTTTTTGGGTGATACGATTACGATAATTGATGTGCCCGGACATGAAAGGTTTGTCCGGCATATGCTTGCGGGTGCGAGCACTATTGACCTGGTGATGCTGGTGGTGGCAGCGGATGATGGAGTGATGCCTCAGACAAAAGAGCATTTTGAAATCTGCCGGCTCCTTGGAATCAAAAAGGGTCTGGTGGTAATTAACAAAATTGACCTGGTGGATAAGGACATCTTAGAGATGGTTCGTTATGATGTGGCACAACTTGTCCGGGGTTCATTTCTTGAAAATGCCCCAGTTCTTGAGGTTTCTGCCAAAACCGGCGTCGGGATACCAGAGTTAAAAGCTGTTATTCAACAACTCGTGCGCAGTATCGAACCAAAGCCGGACAAGGGTGTTTTTCGGATGCCGATTGATCGGTGCTTTCTGATAAAGGGGTTTGGCACCGTAGTTGCTGGAACCATTCTTTCCGGGCGTTGTAGTGTCGGGGACCGTTTGGAAATTTTGCCTCAAGGGGTTATTGTGCGGGTGCGGGGGATCCAGCGCCACAATCAGTCGGTCAAGACTGCGGTTGTGGGTGAAAGGGCGGCGGTTAACATTCAGGGTATTGAACAGGACAAAGTCTTCAGGGGAAATGTCCTCATAACCCCTAATTCCTATCATCCCACTACCATTATAAATGCCTCACTATACCTTCTTAAAGAGACCCCACACCCATTAAAAAATATGAGCCGAGTCCATCTCCACCTTGGCACTGCCGAAACAATGTGCCGCGTCTGGCTCTTGGATACAAAAGAATTAACTCCAGGTTCAGAAGCGCTTGTTCAACTCCGAACTGAAGAACCCTTGGTATGCGACTACAACGACCGCTTTGTTATCAGACACTACTCACCTCTCATCACGATTGGCGGTGGGGTCGTTCTTGAACCCTATGCAAAAAAGGAACGCAGATTTGATGAGAGCCTTATCCACCGTCTTCAGGTATTAAAAACCGGCAAAAAGGAGGCTTTGCTCGAGGAGTTTATCCTCAAGGCAGGGTTCAATGTCAAAACTGTCTCCCACCTGGCGCAGGAACTTGCAATTACAGAAGAGGAGGCTCGGGGGATGGTGGACTCCCTTATCCAGGAGGGCAAACTCCGATTAAAAGATTATGAAGGGAGGTATTATATCATCCACGAACAGACAATCGCTACCGCTAAGGATGCTGTTCGTGCTATTCTCAGTGAATATCACCAGCAAAACCCCCTCCGCATGGGTATAAAACAGCCGGAATTGCGCGTCCGTCTTGGGAATATGCCTCCTATTCTTTTGGAGACGGTCTTGAGTGAGCTAAGTTCCACCGGCGAGATTCTCATAGAGGCGGAGCGGGTTAGGCTGAAGGAGCATCGTCTGAAGTTGAGTGCAGAAGAAGAGGAGCTTTATAATAGGGTAGCGGGCCTTTTCTTTAATGGGAAATGGAACCCGCCTGATATTGAGGCTATTTTGACTAACAGGGAGAAGGCGCTATTTGCTCGGGTCCGCATTGCGCTTCTTGAATCCGGGGTTCTCGTCGATATTGGTGATGGGATTTTAATGCATTCCCAGGCGCTTCAATCTGCCGAGCAGGTGTTAAAGGATATGTTTAAAACACAGCCGGAGGTAACCGCATCCCAATACCGTCAGGCTTTAGGCACAACTCGTAAGATTGTTATACCACTCCTCAACTACTTTGATAGAATTGGATTAACCCAGCGCAAGGGTGATGTTCGTGTCCTTAGGCGTAAATAAAAAGGAGCAATATGGCAAGACGAGGAATTTTGGCAACGGTAACCTGTGCGGGTTGAGCGTCAAAGTTAAGTAAGGCGCAGTTGGCGCAGGCTTTGACAGGAATTTTACAGCCGGAAGACCCGCGGCTTTTGGTTGGAATAAATACCGCTGACGATGCCGGGGTATTCCTTTTGAGAGATGACTTGGCATTGGTTCAGACTGTTGACCTTTTGACACCAATGGTTGAGGAGCCTTATACCTTTGGCAGGATTGCAGCGACAAACTCCCTTTCTGATGTTTATGCGATGGGCGGGCAGCCGCTAACCGCACTCAACATTGTTGGTTTCCCCGCGCCGATGGACAAGGCGATTTTGCGGGAGATTCTGCGCGGGGCTCAGGATGCGGTTAAAGAGGCTGGGGCGGTGGTGGTGGGTGGGCACACATTCAACGAGAAGGAGGTTAAGTTTGGGCTGGCAGTTACGGGCATAATCAATCCAAAGAAAATTATTACCAATGCCGGGGCAAGGGTGGGTGATGTTTTGGTTTTGACCAAGCCTTTAGGGACAGGGGTGTTTGCCCAGATGATGATGCAGGAAGACCCTATTGATGAGGAGTTTTATCAGGCAGCGGTGAATTCAATGATGCAATCCAACCGGATAGCCTCGGAGATAATGATAGAGTGCCAGGCATCTGCTTGTACCGACATCACCGGGTACGGGCTCTTGGGTCATACCCAGGAACTGGCTGAGGCTTCAGCAAAAAGGGTTAAAATCTTTGCTCAAGAGGTGCCGATATTGCCTAAGGCACAGGAGCTTTCTAAAAGGCTGATCGACCCTGGTGTTTTGATGAATGAAAACTCCTTTGGCACCCAGGTGGAGTGGCAGGGGGATGTGCCGGAGGAGATAAAAAATATTTTATGGGAGTCTGAGAGTTCAGGCGGTCTGTTAGTCTGTTTGAGCCCAGCCAATGCCCAGCGGTTTATTTCCCTTGCTCAAGAAAGGCAGATTCCTGCCAAACTAATTGGTGAGGTGATAGAAGGGACAAGAGGAACAATTGAGGTGGTCTGGTGAAATTTTATTCCTGCTTTGATTTAAATTCCTTAGGCTTAAAGCGGTTATAAAAATATGTTCTGGCACGAACTGGGCAAGAGTCTGCAGGAGCAGTTCTTTGATGGGCACAGGTTTGTTACCTACGCCCGTAGCTTTATCAATGTCATCTTGGTAATTGTGGTTGCGTGGCTGGTCACCAGGCTGTTCAATATTATAATTCGGGGGCTTTTGCGTTCCAAAAGACCTGGACGGTTTCGCACGGTGATGCCTTTGGTCCAGAGTCTTTTTGGTTATGTTGTGCTGGTGATAGCGTTGATAATGGTATTGAGGGTCATTGGTGTTGATTACAAGGCAATTCTTGCCGGTGCCGGGGTTTTGGGACTGGCGATAGGCTTTGGTGCCCAGACATTGGTCAAAGATTTTATTTCTGGTTTCTTCACTCTATTTGAAGGGGCGATTGCGGTTGGAGATTATATCACCACCCCTGTGGTTGAAGGGGTTGTGGAAAAAATCGGTTTACGGACAACCCAGGTGCGGGCTTTTGATGGAACGCTCTGGACGATTCCCAATGGTGAACTGACCTCCTTTGGCAACAGGAGCCGGGAATTTATGCGGGCGATTGTTACTTTTGATGTTGCCTACGAGCAGAACCCAGAAAGGGCGATGGCGGTGGCTCAGGAGGCTGCGCTTTTGTGGTATGAGGAGAATAAAGCGCGTTGCCTGGAACCGCCGCTGGTTCAAGGTCTTATCAACTTTGGCGATTCTGGAATGGGTGTGAGAATTGTCTGCAAGGTTAAGCCGATGGAGCAGTGGCAAGCGGAGCGGGAGTTACGGATGCGGCTGAAGAGGGCGTTTGATCAGGCGGGCGTGGAGATTCCGTTCCCGCGACGGGTGATTTACCAAAGATAGGTTTTTAACTTAACCCTTTTCCGGTGGAACAGGGTTGGTGACGACAACTAAGGCGGCGGTTATTACCCCGGAGCGGTCCCTCAACGCTTCAAAACAGACAGCGGAATTAGGGAGATGGGGCAGGATTTCACACTCCTGCTTGCTCCCTGCGCCGGAAAGGATTTGTTCTAAGTGGGGGACAAAGTCAACCAACTGCGGGAATTCCCTTAATGACTTGCCCGTGGCTTCAGCAAGACCAACACCCAGTAAAGGCTCTATAGCGGGGTTTGCGTAGATGATTCTTTGGGACCGGTCCACAATGAGCACACCCTCATTGATACTTTTGGCAAGGAGCCGAAAACGGCGGTCAAGTTCAAGGATTTGATTTGCCTTGCGTTCATCAAAGTCCCTGAGCCGGGCAAAAACCCGGTTGAGTTGTCTTGCCAGTTCGCCCAGCTCATCATTGGAGTTGATTGTGACCCTGATGTTCAAATCGCCCTGTTCAGCCCGGGTGAGGGCGAGGGCGATGCGTTTGATGGGCAGGATAATGGCATTAGGCAGGCGGATGATGAAATAGACTAAAAGAGCGGTAAAGATGATGATGGCGGTGATGATGTTGCGCTGGCCCCAGACATAGAGGCGGTTGACCCGGGATTTGCGTTCGGCGATGCGCTCGTTTGCCCTTTTGGTGATTTCCTCAGCGTTTTTAACAATTTCAGCACTAATCCCTTCTATACGCTCGTAAAACCCTATCTGCAACCCACCTATCAACTCCCTGATTTCAATCTCTTCACCCAACCTATTGGCGATGTTTAAGAGCGATTCGGTCAAGGCGGGGTCAGGGGCGTTGCGCGCCTGTTCCAAAATCTGGTTTCGTTCCTGGCGCAGTTTGCTGATTTCGGGCTTGGGTTGTGGCTTTGAGCGTAAAGTTGGGACGCTACCAAGTGAATCCAGTAACTCCCGGTAGACCTGAAGGCTGAAAATCAGCGAGTCAAACCGGTTTTTCAAAGCGGGGTCAAGCCGGCGGCTCTTTTCCGCGGTCAGCGTTACCTGGTCTAAGACAATTCGGGCCGCGGTTAGATAGATGGTGTCCTGGGAGAGAAGGTAGTTCCTTTCGGAATTCCGTACATCAAGGAAGTTGTGAATTATTGTATTGCCCACGCGCAAAAGTTCGGCATCAGACTCTGCTAAGACGGTGGTAAGGCTGTTCATCTGGCTCACATAGTAAAGGGCAAGAAACGCCACCGGCAGGACCAGGATTGCCGACAGCAGCATCGCCCAGGCGATACGGTTACGGATTCTGCCCTTTGCTCTTGTGGTCATAATATTATACCGAAGAGGCTCTAAGCCGACCTTGTGATGCCCTGTGCCAGGCGCTCAATATCCTCATCCTTGCCCACAACCACCAAGATGTCGTCCTGCTCAATGATGTCATCAGGACCGGGCAGGTCGTTAATCTGCTCGGTGAAACTTGACTCACCCTCAGGGGTGATGACCGGCACCTTCTTCTTTATCGCGATGATATTCACCCGAAAGCGGCGCCGGACATCAACCTGTTCCAGCCTTTTCCCAATCATAAACTGGGGGGCACGCATCTCCACAAGACTGTGATTTGATGCCAAGGGAATCTGCTCTAAGAGGTCGGGGGTCAAAAGGCTTTTGGCTAACTGGTCAGCCATCTGCTCCTCAATCAAAATGATTCGGTCCGCACCAACATCCTTGAGGATGCGGGCATAAAGGGAGGAGGCGGCGCGCGCAATCACCTGACCCGCACCCAGACGCTTTAAGATTGATGTGGTGATGATTGCCGTCTCCATCCTTTCCCCCATCGCCACAATCACCGCATCAACATCCAACACCCCTGACTTTGCCAGCGCCTCCTCATCGGTGGCGTCCAGGCAAAGCGCCTGGGTGACATCATCCTTAATCTCCTCCACCCTTTTCGGGTCAGAGTCAATCGCAATCACCTCTGCACCCTTTTCCATCAGGGCTCTTGCGACCCGTGCACCAAATGTGCCCAAACCAATCACCGCAAACTGTTTCATATCTTTCCTCCTTTAGCCGACGATAACCCGGGCAGATGGGTAAGCGACAAGCGAACGCTCACGCGGTGCCGCCATTGCGAGGGTAAGGGTTAAAGGTCCGATTCTACCGACAAACATCAGAATGATTATGGACAGCTTTCCTATGTAATTCAAGTTCGGTGTGATCCCGCAGGATAGCCCGACCGTGCCGAAGGCGGAAACGGTCTCAAACAGGAGCCATTCAAAACGTTGGCTCTGGGTCACCAGTAGTAGGGTAAAACAGGCGGCACAGACAGCCAAACTAAGGGCGACAATTGCGGTTGCCCGGTAAACAACCTCCTTGGGGATGAAACGGTTGCCAAAGGTAATCTCCTCCTCACCCCTTAACCTGGACCGCACCGCTAAAAGGATCACCGCAATGGTCGTGGTCTTGATGCCGCCACCGGTTCCACCTGGAGATGCGCCGATGAACATCAAAATTGCCCAGAGAAAGAGTGTTACCGGCCTCAAGAGGTTGATGGCAACGGTGTTAAAGCCAGCGGTGCGGGCGGTAACCGCCTGAAACAGGCTGGAAAGCAGCCTCGTGCCGATGGAGAGGTTGTTAAGCGCATTGTCATACTCAAGGAAAAAGAAAACAATGGTGCCGACACCGATGAGAAGAGAGGTCGCCCAAAGAACCAATCGGGCATGGATGCTCAGGCGCCTCAATGTTTTGCGCGGGGTCTGAAAAATGGTGTAGCGGTTGAAAAGTTCATTCACAACCGGAAAGCCCAAGCCACCCAACACAATCAGACCGATAATGGAGAGGTTGGTGATAACATCAGACTGAAACCGGACAAATGAGTCGGAAAACAGGGAAAAGCCGGCATTGCAGAAGGCGGAGACCGAATGGAATATGGCAAAGTAGAGCGCCTGCCCAGGACTGGGCAGAACAAAAAGCCAGCGGAGAAAGAGCACAAGGACGCCCAGAGCCTCGGCAAGAAATGTAAAGAGGAAAATGTAGCGAACCAGGCGGGCGATATCAACCTCCCTTGTCTCCTCAATCAAATCAGCCATGGTTTTGCGCTCGGTTAAGCCCAGACGCTGTCCCAAAACCACAATTAGACTGGTGTAAAATGTCATTATCCCCAACCCTCCCAACTGGATGAGCGCAAGAATCACCATTTGACCGAAACGGGAGAAGTAGGTGCCGGTGTCCTTGACAATAAGTCCGGTTACGCAGGTTGCCGAGGTGGCGGTAAAGAGGGCGGTTAAAAGGTCCGCACCCCTGCCATCAACGGTGGCGGCAGGGAATGTTAAGAGGATGGTGCCGGCAACAATCAGAATCAAAAAGCTTAAGGCAAGCATGCGCACCGGTCGCTGCCTGAGGTTGCCGAAAAAACGGGCGGAAAAACCGGCACGGGAAAGCCGGGATGAGAGGGAAACAGCCTGATAGACCAGGAGTAAGGGAAAGGTAAAGCGCCGGATGATGAGGGTGATGACAATCAGGGCGGCAATAATTGTGTCAAATATCCTCTTTGGCTTGGATACCACGAGAACCGGTTGAACAACTCTCTTAAGAGCAATCTCAGCGACGGTGCCGATGCCCGCAATAAATATTAGCCACCTTATCAAAACCGGCACAAAAGGGGAAATGGAAAGCCGGTAACCCTCAAAAATGACAATCAGGGCTAAGCCAAAAAGGACAAGACCTGATATGAACCAGGAAAGGGTGTTAACCCAGGCTGGTGCCGGGCGGGTGGTTTTGATGATGCGAAATCTCTTAAACAACATAAAATCAATATGTTAAATAAAAGAAAAATACAAAGAAAAAGGGACAATACCGGTTGCTCATAGGGGGTAATCAGGTCTTTTGCGTTTTCATTTCTTGGTGTAATTATAGCAAAAATTTTTCCGCTGGCAAGGTCATAGCAAAAAAAGCAAGCCCAGACCCGCACCGAGCCCTAAAACCCCGCCGAAGAGAAATGGCGCCTTTGGACCGAAAAGGCTCCAGAGTCCGCCGGCAATTAGGGATGCGGGTAAAAGACCGATGCCGGTCAGGGTGGCGTGCAGACCGATGAATGTTGCCCTTTGGTTTTCTGGAGAGATGTCGGCAACAAGCGACTTTTCCAAGCCCTCGGTCAGGGCGCTGTAAAGCCCGTAAACCCCAAAGAGAAGCCAGGCAATGGTTGGGCTCTTTTGCGGGTTTAAAAGGGCAAAGCCAAAATAGACCGCTGAGTAGACAAGATAGCCCACAACAAGCGGTCCTTTTTTGCCGATGCGGTCTGAAAGCCTGCCGCAGGGATAGGAGAAAATCGCATAGGTGATGTTATACAAAAGATAGAGAAAGAGGATGTTTATGGTTGTCCAGCCTAAGTTTCTCATCCTTAATAAGAGAAAGCCGTTTGAGGAGTTTCCCAAGGCAAAGATGCCGACAATGATAAGAAACGAGCGCAGTTTTGGTGAGAGGTTTTTGAACCCGAATTTTGGCAGGTGAGAGGCGGTGGTCTTTGCCCAGGTCTCACGGGCAAAGAAGAGAATCACAACACCAAGAAAGGCAGGGATAAGGGAGAAAAGAAAAATTCGCTGATAGCCGGCACGGTCCAAATTTCTGCCAAGGTTTGAGATAATGATGATGGCGAGAATGACCCCGATGCAGGCGCCAATGGTGTCAAAAGCCCGGTGAAGCCCGAACGCCCTGCCGCGTTTGCCAGAAACGCTTGAGTCGGCAATCAAGGCATCACGCGGTGCCACCCTGATGCCCTTGCCGATGCGGTCAATCATCCTGCCGAAAAAGACAAATGTCCAGTTCTGGGAGAGGTAAAGAAACAGTTTGCCTAAGGTTGAGCCGGCATAGCCCAGGATGGCGATGGGCTTTCTCTTTTTAAACCGGTCAGAGATTGCACCGGAAAACACCTTTAACAGTGATGCCGAACTTTCGGCAAAACCCTCAATCAAGCCCAAAATC
The DNA here is from genome assembly GCA_039801245.1 of candidate division WOR-3 bacterium. Taxonomy (NCBI): domain Bacteria; kingdom Pseudomonadati; phylum Caldifarciminota; species Caldifarciminota bacterium. The sequence goes on along the minus strand of JBDRUF010000027.1, from coordinate 664 downwards.
GCGGGCTGTGCGCCCAGCGAGGCAAGATAAAGCGGGATAAGCGGATAGACCATCTCGGTGGAGATGTCTGTTAAAAGGCTGGTGATGCCGGTTATCAGGATATTAATCATTTTCAGTGAGTATATAAACAGCAGGTATAAAAGTCAAAATGCAGAGAAAATGACATAGTAGACAAACACCCAGACCTGATTTCCTTTTCAAATTCAGGACACAATCTCAATTAGAGCCAAAAACGGTAAGGGCAGGGGTAGTGGTGGGGGGAACGAGCCCTTTTAACTATGAACTAAAAACTATGAACTCATTAACCAATTGCCAATGCGTGCCTTATATCAGCTCCTGCCCCATTTCTACGAAATCCCCTGTTAATTCCTCCAAAATTTCGGCTCTAAATGATAGGGGGCGAATGGCTGAAGGTTCATTGCTTGACAAATTAAATTTACAAACTAAAGTTATGAAAGCAGATGGATGTAATGTTATCAGAAGCCGATACAAAGGCAAAATTTATTGACCCGATTTTACACCAGAAGGGCTGGACTGAGGATTTAATCCGGCGCGAGGAAAGACCCGGCGGGGTTGAGGTGATTGATGGTAAGCCCAGACGAAAGAGTCGGGGCAGGACCGATTACATTTTGCGCATCCGTGTCAATATCACCAGTCAACCCAT